>JAYVND010000515.1:0-4039 GCA_043758635.1 Bdellovibrionales bacterium | reverse complement strand
GGCACACTAGCTGGCTTCAGAATTCCTGTGAAATGTTAGTTTCAACAAGAATACCAGGCTCACTCGAATGCGCTGCCAAGTTCGCCGAAAATGGTTCTAAATGAATCTTTGAGCATGATGCCCGTCGCTTGGCCATCGCCAATCGTGACGCATGCGCGAGACTTTGGAACGATTCTTTGTGCCGTCAGTCCGATCGCCTTTTCCCAGCGCACAAAACCGCTGAATGTGGAAGACATCCAAACTGCATTGATCGCTGTGGTTTCGGGGAGATTGAATTTTCGACAAGCCGCGAGATAGCTGTTGATCAACTGATCTGAATCAGGCCAGTAGCCGGTCTCGAGAATTTCGACGTACTGCCGGTAATGTTGATATGCGAGTGGATAAAAATATTTCTCGTACGCCGCGCGACCAGTGGTAATTTTCCAGTGAGTCTCGAGCAACTTCGGAAACATTCCGTGTTTTTCAGCATAAACGTCGGTGTCGAGATCTTTAGCCGTTAATGCGTAAGAATCACCGACTTCGGAGAGCGCCTGCCAGCCCTCTTGTGGCTGTCCTGACTCCGCGTAATAGCGTAAACGTTCGAGCAACTCAGTCGAGATGTTGTGACGTACTTGCAACTGTGAGATGCGGTAATCGCTGATGCACTGAGAAGCCGGAATCTCAGATGTGAATGCGATGCTTCCGCAGAGCAAAGCTGCTACAGGAGCGCAGACGATTAAAAGAGATTTCATTTAAATTTTCCTTCTGTTCGGAAATTCCAGTTCGACTCAATGCATGTTGAACTGCTATCGCACGGTTCCTCTCGGTGGATGAGCAAGAGTGGGGCCAAGCTTATAAGCAAGAGGTTCGACCCGACGGTTGTGAGGCCGGTCTAAATCAATTATGTATTGAAAATTTGAGTCGACGGTTGGCGTTTTTTACATCCAAATTTTCCGGCTCGAGCATGTTGAGACGAGGATGCACGAACATTTCCACGTCGAGCATTTTCCGAGTCGAACATTTCCACGTCGAAAATTGTTGGCACCAGAATCGAAAATGTTAAACTGCAAGGAACGGCAGCCGGCGCGTTCAAAGATATTTATTCGTAAGATGCTGGTTCGAACTCGATTTGCACTTTGGTTCCAGCGGGCTCATTGGGCGACAGAGCCATCTCGTCCCCAAAGACGATCGCGACTCTCGATGGATCAAACGTCCAGCCCGTATGGACATCGCTAGGAATCACTTGGCTCCCGTAATGAACGACAATTGTCGAAACATCAGGCGCGCGCGTCAGATAAAGCGTGCGGCCAATTCCGGAAACAATCTCTGCCGAAACCTGCGAAAGTTTTTTGCCGAAGTCAGCGGCGCAGATGCTGAATGAGCTTGAAATTCCACCTGCCATTTTGATCATGCTTTGAAGTTTTCCCACATCCGCTTCCGGATAACATGTGGGATCTCCGCTTTGAGTGTAGGCGCCGTAGATGAGGACCTTCTTAGGATCTCCACCTTTCAAAGCAAGAAGGAAAGTGTAGAGATCTTTTGGAGTTACGACCGTGTCTTCGTCGTCGGTATCCGTTAAAAAAATAACCGCGAGAGCTGCATCTGGTCGCAGGAAGCCCGCATTTTCTTGATTCACGACCGGCGACGTAAAGGCTTGCTTCACAACCTGAAAAAGAGCCACTGGATCGTTTGCGCTACTCCCCATTTTCATATTTGCAACTAGCTCGAGATCAGCGTTCGGAGTGCGCGGGGTGATAAACTTGTAATTGCCCGAGAGGCGTCCACCCCACGAGCCGAGGCCTTGATTATCGGCCATCGCATTGATCACACCAATGTGATAATCGAGAGTTTTATTTTGGAAAATCTCCTGAGTGAACAGAGTTGAGTTGGTCACAAGATTTTGCTGGTAGGTTGACATGCTGCTGTCGTTCGCGATCACAAAAAGAATATCGATCTTTGGATCGAAAGTCGTTGAATTAGCGGTTGTTGAAATCTTTTGAACGGGGACAGCAGGCCGCCGAACTTTGAATGGATCCTTGGAGGAGCACGAGAGTATCGTGAATCCAAGCGCTGAAACAGTGCAAACCGCTAAACCAGAAAGTTTGAGTTTTGTATTCATTTGGGCTCTCCATCCGTACGAAAAATCTTGCATGCCGATTGCCAAAGTTCAACGATTGTTGGATAAGCGAATGGTTCGATTGAGATTCCCTAGGAAGCCGGTCCGCCGCAGCGCAGTGTGTGGCGTGCCAATCGAAGTTTAGCCACACTTCAGGAGCGGTTCAGCAACATTCCAGCAACAGTTCAGCAGGAATCAGCAGAAAATTAACGCATCTTCGGTCGAAGATCAGTGCTTAATCAGTGCTTAATCATTGCCGAAACAGTGCCGAAACAGTGCCGAATCAGTGGAAGATCAGTAGCCAAATTGCCTTTCCCGTCACTCCGGAGCTCTCTCTTATGAGTACCAGCGAATCATCCTTATGAGTACCAACGAATCATCACAAAATTTGGATGGAAATGTTGTCTCGCGACAAGCGCTTGACCTGTCTGCGCAGAGTCGCAGCAGCAGCTCAGAAGCACCGTTGATTCCTAACCGAGAATGCGTCATCGAGCTGAACTCAGCCCATGCAGGATATCGCTCACGCGAGGTCTTAACCCAGTTAAATTTGAGAGTCGAAAAGGGCGAGATTGTCGGAATCGTTGGACGAAATGGCGCAGGCAAAACGACGCTGATTGACCTTATTTGCGGTTTGCAAACTCCTACCAAGGGTTCAATCGTGATGTTCGGCGAAAAATCGAAGCACGCAGTGAATTCACGATCTACTCTAGCTCGACCTTCCGCACTCTTTCGATCAAGAATTGGTGTGCTGCCACAAGAAACCGCACTCTACGCCGATCTTACGGCTGATCAGAATTTAAAATTTGCGGCGACTTTGTATGCGGTCAAAAATAAAGCGGCGCGAATCGCCGAGGTGCTCGAATTGGTGGGATTGAGCGATCGACGCTTAGAGCCGGTCAAAACATTCTCAGGTGGGATGCAGCGACGCCTCGCTATTGCGAGAGCACTTCTTCACGATCCAGAGCTTTTGATTTTAGATGAGCCGACAGTCGGCGTTGACGCCCAAACTCGGCACCAAATTTGGAACTACATTCGTCGTCTGAAATTATCTGGGAAAACCGTTGTTTTCACCACCAACTATCTCGATGAGGCAGAGGCGCTTTGCGATCGCGTGGTGATGCTCAACAACGGAAAAATCGCTGCGATTCGGTCACCCGCTTCGCTCGCGCTTGAAACCGGAACTTGTTTGGAAATTGTCGGCTCTGGTGACTTCAATTTTGTGATGACCCAACTAGCAGAGGCAAAAGATGTAAAGCGAGTTGAAAGAAAAGAGGCTGGACTTTTGATCTATTTGGGCAGCGGTGCAAAGCCTGAGGAGTTGGTGCTGTTTTTGAGAACTAAGCTCGTTATTCAGAGCTTTCGAACGCGTTCACCTGACCTTGCCGAAATATTTCAGCATTTCACCGGGACTTCTCTCCCGCCTGAGCTAGGTAGGTGAGCGTGCTCCAAATGCGGCGCTGGACTGTGGGATTTCGAGCAACTGTCGAAAAAGAATGCATCCATGTCTGGACGCAAAGGAGCTTTATCATACTGAGCGCACTGGCCGCTCTCAATATGATGATTATGGTCAGCTTGTTTAGTCTTTCGGGTTCTTTCGCGCCGGTGGCGGTTGTGAATCAAGATGCAGGGCCTGCTTCCCGAGAGTTCATTCAATCGATGTCACGTGCTCACCACTCCTTTCATATTTTAGAGATGAATGCGAGTGCGGCACAGACCGCTCTACTAGCCACCGAGGTGGTGGGCGTGGTGAAAATTCCTAAGACATTTTCAGCGGACGTTGGCCGTGCGGCAACCGTTCCGATCGATGTGGTGATCGACAATGTGAATGCCGATCTTACCCGTGACATTCAAAGAGCTTTGCCCACCGCGATTGTCGATTTTGGACACAAGCACAATTTTGAGGGTGTTCGCTTGCTCGCGGTCGAGCACGATGTAATTCCAGAA
>JAYVND010000514.1:0-4047 GCA_043758635.1 Bdellovibrionales bacterium | reverse complement strand
CGCCGGAATGTGGAAAACTGAAACTTATCCACAATAAATCTAGAACCGCAGCCCAAAAACTTTGGATTTTCTCTACCAAATTAGCGAACAGCCCCTATGTACGGTAAGAATTCGCATTCCGATCGTAACCTTTAATTTGGCTGCGAATGGTTTCAATATCATCCGCATGATCTTCTGTTAGATCAGCTTCCAGTTTACGAATCTTCGCTTCAGATTTCTTTTTTGATGCGACCGCATCGTTGTAACTACCGGTATGGGACTGAAGTAAATCCAGTTGATTGCTCGGGTCTGTCAGCCGAACTTGGTAACTTCCGTTACCAAGTATCTCCCACCAAAATTGGCGCGATTTATTGATCTTTGTCGCGAGATCGCGTTTTTCGTTAAGGGATCGCATGATGTCGCCCGTTGGATCTTCGACTTTTGGAGCTTCGGCAGAGGCCTTAATCAGCTCATCAACCTGCTTTGCATCCATCAGATTTTGAACTTCATCCACCGTCAAAACAAAATCGATCAATGGACGCTGCTTCGTTATATTTGGATCTTCATGCGCGGGTCGACCCGCTCCGATAATTTTCTCATATGGAATATAAGTTTGATTTTTTTCGACGTTCTCTTGGAGAGCGATGTCGCCAAAGCCCATCATTTCTTGCCACCTCTGAATCAGAGTTGTTTTTCCGTATCCAGGAAAACCTAAAATAGGTACGACAATTGGTTTTGTAACCACTTCGTCACCGTAAAATAAAAGCAGCTTACTCGCATTCATAAGCTGATCAACGACGCCATCCCAACCGACGAAATCAGTTTTGAGTTTGTGCTGTATGACCTCGAGTTTTTCCTCGATTGCCAGGCGCTCGGCCACATTACCTGGGGCACCCTTTTTAAGTAAGTCGGCAATCGTCTCCTCTTTTTTGGTCTCAGGTGAACTTCGCGCCGGGGCACCCGCAGTTGCCGCGCTTGAGTCACCGCTAAAGGTGATTTCACACTGAGCCGAGTTCGCGTGCGCAGCTCCAGGCAACGCTACGAAAGATGCCAGAGCCATCATAACGACAATCGTTTCAGAAGGAAAGAAACGACGATTTTTGAAGTAGCCTCTTAAAAAAAGCATGTGAACCTGTTTCTTTTAAACGGGACGTGGGTATCTCTCATTACTCTTAAGCAACCTCAGTGCCGCGCTTAAACGATGGTGGTGATGCTCATTTGCTCTCACCCTCAACGATGTTCAATCGGGACTTTTTACGCCCGCTACTGTTTAAAACTGAGACACCACATTATTTTTCACAATGTGTTTCAAAATGTGTTTCAAAATGTGTTTCAAAATGAGACGAGTCCATAATTTGAAAAGCGCAGTCGCTGGCGACTTGCGCTTGACAACGCCAGACGGGAGCTGCGATGCGCCAAAGGCGGGAACTAAATCGAATAGATTTTTTTAGCGACTCGATAGGTGTTGGCGTAGGCCTGTACGCTCAATTCGATTGGGTCCGCATAACCCCCGCCGAGCGCGAGAGAGACCGGAATATTACTCTCCTCACAGAATTCTAAAACCATTCTATCTCTTTCGATGAGCCCCAGATGTGTCAGATTCATTTTTCCTAGTTTATCCTCTTTAAGAGGATCAACACCCATTTGGTAAAAAACAAAATCTGGATCGAAATGTTCAATCTGTTCGAGTCCAACTTTTAAATTCGCCAGGAACAAATCATCGTCAGCACCATTTGGGAGTGCAATGTCTAAGTGTGAAGGGATTTTGACGAAAGGATAGTTTCGTTCGCCGTGCATACTAAAGATGAATAGGTCGGGATCATTTTTTAAGATGCTGGAATTTCCGTTTCCCTGATGAACATCCAAATCGATAATGGCAATTCTACGGGCCAGCCTTTGCTTGCGAAGCCAGCGCGCTACTACCGCAATGTCATTGAAGACACAGAATCCTTCGCCTGAATCCGCATGCGAGTGATGTGTCCCGCCTGCCAAATTACCCGAAATTCTAAATTGCAACGCACTCTGCGCCGCTGCCAAAGCTCCACCAACAGCGGCGCAACTGCGATTATATAGATCGATGCTCCACGGAAACCCAATTTTTTTCATCATTTCGACCGGTGCTGTTCCCGTTCGCATTGCATCTACGTAGTCACGCGTGTGCGCCAAATGCAAAAGTTCTGGCGATGCTAAAGGACTGGAGTGCAGCTCGCCCGCTAACAAAATATTTTCGCTCAATAAAAAATCGCGTAGAAGCCGATATTTTGTCATGGGAAACCGATGTCCAACTGGGAGCGGAATGGTGTACTGATCTGAGTAGAAAACTTCCATCATACCTCTCCAGAGAAGGGCGCTGAACCGCCGCCAACTAAAAGCACGAAACAGATTGCTAACGACACCAATGCGAATGCAGCTCCGATGAACCCAATTGCGGCAAGATGGTTGAGCGCGGCAAGGCTTCCAATCAGCGCGCCGCCTCCAATGCCAATATTGTAAATTCCCGAATAACCCGCCATCGCCATATCTTCAGCATCGGGCGCAATCAATAAAACGAGATGCTGCAAAACTAGATTGAAATAGGTAAATGAAACGCCCCAAATACAAACAAGCAAAATTGTTGTCAGATACGTCGCAACCGCGAAATAAAAAGCGAAAAGACAAACGGCAACAATCGCAAGAGCAATGAGCGCCGAGCTTTGAAAGTGCTCACGCAGAAGTTTCGGGGCGATAAATCCGCCGACCAAACCAGCACAGCCAGATGCCAATAGAACAGAAGCAATCCACTCTTTCGGCAGATGCCCCAATTGTTGGAGGTAAGGACTGATGAAGGTAAACGCTGCATATTGACCGGTCATCAGCACGACGGTCAGTGCATAGACTAAGACTAGTTTCTTTCGACTAAAAAGTGGCAGGATCATATTGAAGCCTTTGGCATTGAGACTCGGCGTCGAAGGCAAAAACCTAATTAATATAATCATAATTACGGCAGCACAGGCGCCAATCGCTCCAAATGAGAAACGCCAGCCATCGACCTGCCCCAAGAATGTTCCGAGCGGAATCCCCACGACACTGCCAAGGGTTGCACCTGTCGCAACGACAGACATTGCCTTTTCGCGTTCGCCCGCAGGTGCCAGCCGGATGGCAAGTGGTGTCGTGACTCCCCAAAAGATGGCATGCACAGAAGCAACTATCGCACGTGATACGACCAATATCTCAAAACTTGACGTCACAAGAACAAGAAAGTGCGCGACCACGAAAATTCCAAGCAGAGTCAGCATCAGCGGCCTCCGATTGTAACTCGCGGTATAGGCTGTGAGAGGTAAAGAAAGGATCGCGACAAGCCATGCATAGAGAGTCATCAATGCGCCGGTCTCAGACTCCGTTCTTCCGAGCTCATTTGCCATGTCAGAGAGAAGTCCTACTGGAATAAATTCAGAAGTGACAAAAATAAATGCCGCAAAGCTCAGACAAAGTGTGGGGATCCAAGCTTTTATCAAATTCAAAAATGCTCCGAAGACAATTGTCTCGCGTCTTGTTCAATCTGTGACCGATTCTGACCGCAATGATCGGTTGAGGAAACGTTAGAGCATTTTTCAGATCTTTTCGCTGAAGTATTGTCGATGAGTGGCAGGACCTGCTCAATGCCTCTGAACGAGTCGCCGAGTGTCCATCTAAAGCTGAACCTGGCAATTGGTCATTGGGATCACCTGGTTGATGCCGGGAGACTTCATGTTGAAAACACCATTCATATCTTTTTCGATCAAAACATTGCCTTCATAACCGCTTTTGTACTGAATCTGCATGGCAATTGAGCCATCGCTTGTTTCAGCCGTAACCTGAGCGATCGGAAACGTGATCATTTTCCATTTTGCGAATTCTGAGTATTCCAACGCGAGGATCATGGTTCGCGACCCGTGCGCCTCGTGGATCATCAGTGAGGCTGCACCCCTCTGATCCTCAGAGGGAATTTGGCAGCGAAATGATCTGATTTTCGATGAGATGTCTATTGGCGTTGCTCGCGCGCCAGAGACGAATAAAATTAGCGCGAGAGCGGGTAAAATCGTCGGCATA
>JAYVND010000513.1:0-12337 GCA_043758635.1 Bdellovibrionales bacterium | reverse complement strand
CCGAAAAGCTTCGGCCAAAGACTTGATTCGGAGATTTGATTCAGAGACTTGATTCAATCCGCCTCTTGAGCCCCGTTCTTAAAGTGCAAGACCACGCTGACTTGATTTCATGAAATCGACAAAGTAATCAATTGCTTTAGAACTTCCGCATTCATTTGCGATACGAATGAGACTCTCCTCAACAGTTCCGCCGCCTTTGGTGACAATGCGAACCGCACGATTGATCGCATCGACGTCTTCTTTCACAAAGCCCGAGCGCTCCAACAGAATGCGATTGGTGGCACGCATGACGGCGTACTTTCCTTGCGACATCGTGTATGGCAAAATGTCTTTGTTCACCGATGAATCACCAGCAATGAAGGCGTAACTTCCCACGCGCACGAACTGATTGAAAGCGCACATGCCGCCGATCTTCACATGATCTTCGATCGTGACGTGACCCGCTAACTGAGTCGAATTCGCAATCACCACGTGATCGCCAATGTGGCAATCATGCGCGACATGCGAGTAGGCCATAATTAAATTATGGCTTCCAATTCTCGTGATTCCGCCACCTTTTACAGTTCCGCAATTCAACGTCACAAATTCCCGAACTGTATTGTGATCACCGATTACAATTTGCGTCGGCTCACCTTTGTAGCTCAAATCTTGTGGCGGACCGCCGACAGCGGCCCCGGCACAGAGGTGATTGTACGAGCCGATTTCAACTGAACCATGCGGATTCCCAACAGTGACATGTGAGTCGAGAGTCGAATTCGCGCCGATTTTCACTTTTCCGGTGATGACACAGAAAGGTCCTATCGTGACGTGAGCGCCAATCTCAGCATCTTCAGAAATAACGGAAGTCGGGTGAATACTCATTTTTATTTTTGCTCCACCAACGGGAATATTTTAGCAATCAACTCGGCTTCAGCGGCAATTTGCCCATCTACGCGAGCCTCACATTTTACGACCAAAATCTGGCCACGATCTTTTAAAATTTCAGCGGTCAATTCGAGCGTATCGCCGGGAATAACGGGGCGACGGAATCGAGCATCATTCACTCCGGCGATCGCAACATCGAGACGCGCTCCGTGGCGATCGATCACTGTCAATGCAGCGGCTTGCGCCATGGCCTCAATCTGCAAGACTCCGGGCATCACGGGGCGGTGCGGAAAATGTCCAGGAAAAAATGGCTCGTTGAACGTAACATTTTTAATTGCTCGGATCTTAGTCCCCACGCGGCCGTTCTTACCATCTCCGGGAATGATCTCCAGCACGCGATCGACCAACATAAACGGAAAACGATGGGGCAACATCTCAAGAATGTCCGTCGCCTCGTAGAGTGCTTTTTGTTTAGATTCTTTGGGAGCCGTGTTTTCAGGTTTTGTCTCTGTCATTATTTTTTCACTTCGATTTGCGTTGAAGTTGGATTTGCAGCAGGAGAACTCGTTGAGGCGCGGAGGCGAAGCATTCAGGTCGGAAGCTCGGTGAAACATCGACATGTAAACGAAGGCTTCTTGAGACGCGCCTGATGAAGTTGAATCACGTCTCCAGTTACCTCATCCCGCGATTCCTTGCACTTTCTAAATCGGCTTCTGAGAACTCTCATCCATCTGTGGAACGAGTCTCTAGCGGACTTAACAGCAATGAAGCAAATCCAATGGAAGTCATCCCGCGAAACTCCAACCATTTGCAACGCAAATGGTTGGAGTTCAGTCGAAGGTCGGTCATCCAGCCTCCGTCTGCCGACTTAGTCTGCCCACTTAGTCTGCTTACTTAGTGAGCCGGCCCCGTTCGGCTGCCTTCGGTACGAACCATTACTTATTCGTTTTTTCGTATTCTTTTACTATTGAATCCGTGAGGTCGTTGTCTTTCTGAGCCCAGAGAACACTCTGTTCGGTCTTTTCAAGAACCATTGTGTAGCCTTCAGCTTTCGCAACTTTCTCGATCGCACCTTGGAGCTTATCCAAGATTGGCTTCGTGAGGTCTTGCTCTTTTTTCTGAATTTTAACCTGGCTCTCGCCCACTTCGCGCTGGAACTTCATCATTTCTTGCTGAAGCTCTGCTTGTTTTTTCTGCCGAGCATCGTCCGACAAAGCCGATGCTTTTTTCTCAAGGTCTTCATTCATTTTTTTCAGATCAGCTTCTTTTTTCTGAAGATCTGCTTTTTTAGCATTGAACTCTTTTTCGAGATCTTTTTTCGCTTTTTTGCCGGTGGTTGTCTCTTGAATGGCCTTCTGCATATCGACATAGCCAATTTTCGTGTCTGCTGCCCGAGCAGACTGACTCAAAACCAAAGTGGACGCTAGAACTCCGGCCGCAAGGGTCGTAACTTTCAATGCTTTCATCTGCCGTTTCCTTTTCTTCTGGCAACTGCCAGATCTAATCCCCTCAATTAAAACTCTCAAAACCTCAAAGATCAATTTAGAAACTTCATCCGCGCGGCCCCCGATTTAATCAAGAGAGCACTTGCTGCGAACGCCATTTCGGCAAAGCCGAAACAAACACATCAAGAGAGCACTTGCTGCGAACGCCGTTTCGGCAAAGCCGAAACAAACACCAACAAGTCAGAACGGAGAACCAATCGCAAACTGGAAGTTCACAGCTGCTTCACCCAAGTCGGTGCGACGTGCGATTGGGAATCCCCACTCGAAGCGAAGCGGACCGATTGGCGAGAACCATCGAAATCCAAAACCCCAGTCCATACGAAGTCCCGCGAGCTCGATAATGTCGTCGGCATATCCAATATCGTAGAACACGACACCCTTCACGCCGGCCTCGGAGATCAATGGGAATTCGAATTCTGTCTGATAGATCAATTCTTGCTGACCACCGAAAGGAACTTTGGCTTGGCTCTCCGCATCCTTCGCCGATACACCGTCGGGCAACGCTCCGCAAGTGCCTGCATATTGAGGTGTCGCATTTGTGCCTGCAGGATGAGTCAAACAAGTCTGACGAGTTGCCGAAAAACGACGTCGACCAACTGAATACCAGTCGTAACCACGAAGCGTGTTCGCTCCACCGAGCAAGTACAACTGGTTGTATGGAGGTGACTCGCCAGGCTGATTTGAACGAATGAAGCCGTAAGTTAGATTGTTGCGCCAAATGATGTCCCAAATTGTTTTCTTGTAATAGCGCTGTGAAAAATAACCTTTGGTATAATGCTTATCTCCGCCTACGCCCGCATATTCCATCGAGTTTGTCGAATAAAAGCCATTTGATGGCGCAAACCGATCGTCACGTTTGTCGTATTCGAGCGTGAATGTGACAGACGAAGTGTATCCGTTCGGATTGTTTTGCGGGTTGGGGTTGGCTTCAGTTGGCACCGGATAAAGATCCTGATCAGGATAAACAGGCGCAATCTGCGTGTAGTCGAACTTGTAGCGTACGAACCCGGTCAAAAACGGTGCCAGAGGATGACCAAAGCGAACCGCGCCACCGACTTCGTTATCGGCGTAGGCGTTCGGAATTAAACGTTGCTGACGGTAACCGTCAACTCCTGCCGACCACAACGTGTCGTACAGATACGGCTCGGTGAAGTTTACGTTGAACAGTGACTGGAGCGAACTAAAATCAACTGAAAGCCCAAGCTTTTGACCACGACCAAATAAATTCGTTTGGTTGATTTGCCCGGTCAGGTTGAATTTCGAAAACGTCGAGTAACCTGCTCCCAATTGAATGGTGCCGGTGTTTCGCTCTTTCACCGAAATATCAAGATCCATCAAATCTGGATTGTCAGTCGGAGTCTTCGGGTTAAAGGCCACGTCATCAAAGAATCCGAGACGTTTGACGCCTTCCAACGACTCACGCTTGCGTGTTTCATTGTAGAGCTCGCCTTCATGTATCAACAATTCTCGACGGACAACTTTGTCACGCGTCTTTGTGTTGCCGACAACGTTGATTTTACCGAAGTAGACTTTGTCGCCTTTGTCGATTTCGAACGTGATGTCTACCTCACGGTCTTTTTCACGCTTGCGGGTCCTCGGGATGATGTTGGCGTATGCGTAACCCAAATCTCCATACTTCGCCTGTAGAGCACGAATGTCTGCCAAAAGTGTCTCGTGCTTATACCAACCGGAACCATTTATTTTGGTTGCAGTGAATAGCTCATCACGATCGAACAAAAGGTCACCAGCAAAGTCGACCGTTCCAACTTTGTAGCGCTCACCTTCTTCAACGCGTATCGTGATGTAAATGCTTTTGCGATCGGGCGTGACGTACACTTGAGGGCGATCTAACTTTACGTCGACGTAGCCCTCATTAAAATACAGGTAGTTGAGAATTTGAATGTCGTGATCAAACGCATCTTGCTTGTATGAGCCTTTGTCCGAGATGAAGCTGAAAAAACCACCCTCTTGCGTCTGCATGACCGCTTTGAGCTTACCATCCGAAAGGTTTTTATTTCCCAAAAACGTGACACGTTTTACTTTTACTTTGTCACTCTCAGATATTTCGAAGACCAAGCGAACTGACTCGCCTTCCTTCAGCACTTCCACTTTCGGAGTTACGCGCGCGAGAAAGAATCCTTTGTCTTCGTAGAGTTTCTGGAGTTTCTCCTGCGAGTCATGAATCTTGCTCATGTTCAAGATCTCGTAAGTTTTGATTCCCGTCGCTTCTTTTAAATCATCCGATTCAACTTCACTGTTACCTCGATAAACAATTTCAGTAATAGACGGTTTTTCGATCAAGTTGTAAACGAGATTAAGTTTTCCATCGCCCGCCACTGAACGATCCACTTGCACGTCGTAGAAATAACCTGTTTTAAAAAGCGCTTCGACATCCTTACGGATTTTATCGGCGCTGTACTCATCGCCCACATGCGAAACTAAACGCGCAAGAACCGCGTCGTTTTCGATTTTCTTATTGCCCTTCACCTGAATGACTCCAACTACGCCGCCCATCGGTTTTGGCACGGGAGCAGGCACCACCGAGGCCGAAATTGGCTGAAGCTTAGATTTCGTTTTAGCCGCTTTGGCAGAAGCTTTGGTCGCATTTTTCGTCAGGGCTTTTCTAACAGGCCGAATTGGCTTCGAAGCATCGTCCGATTTCGTTGGGATTGTTTCGGGCGCAACCACCGGTGAAGTCGCCGGCATCGAGCGAATCGCAGAACCATCGGTATTCGGATTGTCCTGCGCATTTGCCGCGGCAGTAAGCAAAGTCATCGCCGTGAGGAAAGCGAATACCAAAACAAAATTCAGCGCCGGCGTAAGAGTCGGCATCCATGATGCTAAATTGATGCGATTCGAAATCTTTCTCGGCAATAAACGAAAGAAGTTTACTAAATTCGACAACGCGTTCGTGTTCGCTTCCGCAACCGTTTTGGGGTTCGCCTGAGATTCAGACGTCGCGCAACGATTCAATTCTGTGCTTGATGTAAATCTCAAGGGCAGTCCTTCACAGGTGTCGGATAAGCTCGGTGACCGTAAACTCTCTCAAACTACGCAGCGCATTGAGCTTGAGCTTTTAAAGTTGCAAGCAAGCGTCGCAACAAACAGCCCAAATTCGAACACATTGGAAGCCAAAAGGTCTTCGATAATTCCCGAATTCCTAAGTGTTTCCAATACCTTATGGTATTAGGCGGAGAGCGTAGTACGAAACCCATCCGTTGTCAAAACAAGGGCAGGCCGTAAATGTAAAGTGACGCACCCACGCAAGCTGTTAGATGCGAGGCTGAAGAGGCGTCTCCGACTTTGAATCCCAGAGGCCATCGCGCATCCGAAATATTCTTGGAAACTTTTGAGCGAAAAGTGGGTCGTGCGTGACCACGACCAGCGTGAGCTTCAAGCGCTCCTTGAGATCAAAAAACAACTCCTGAATTCGATTCGCATTGGCTGTATCCAGATTGCCAGTGGGCTCGTCGGCAAATAAAACCTCTGGCTTTCGCACCAGCGCGCGCGCAATCGCCACACGCTGCTGCTCTCCGCCCGACATCTCCGAAGGATAATGATTCAGTCGCTCCGAAAGGCCCAAAAGGTTCAAGAGCTCTTCGGCCGCAGACTTAGCCTCAGTGATCGATTGCCCCGCAATTCGACAAGGCATCATTACGTTCTCGAGCGCTGTGAATTCGCTCATCAGATGATGAAATTGAAATACGAAGCCCATGCGCTTGTTGCGAAAGTCAGCAAGCTTCTCATCACTTTCTCGCGTGAGATCTTGACCGCGAAAGATTACCTTACCAAGCGTAGGGCGATCCAAAGTTCCCAGGATATGTAGGAGCGTACTTTTACCGGCGCCAGAAGATCCTACAATGCAAACTGCTTCGCCTTGCTGGATCTCGAGATCGATGCCACGCAGCACTTCGAGCCGGTTCGCACCCATCGGATAAGACTTTGTCACACACTGAACAGAGATTAAATTTCCAGCCATCGCAAAGCCTCCGCTGTTGCATCCGAATCGCCCGCTGGCTCACTCGGTAAATTCGCATCGCCGATGGCGATACTTCGTTCGCCCGCTGGCTCACTCGGAAAATTCGCATCGCCGATAGCGATACTTCGTTCGCCCGCTGGCTCACTCATAGCGCAAGCCCTCAACCGGATCGAGCTGAGCGGCACGTCGAGCCGGAATGATTGTCGATAACAAGCAGATCACCATCGAAGACCCAATAATCGCGAGCAAATCGAGCGGGCGGAGCTCGATGCCGATCGTGCCGATTTTATAAACGTCAGCCGGCAAGAGAACTATAAAATGCTGAACAGCTAGAAAAACTCCACAGAGAATCAAACCCAACGTCAGGCCGCCCAGCGTCCCAATCACTCCAAAAAACAAACCCTGAAATACAAAAACGCGGCGCACGTCTTTCGATGCAAATCCCATCGCACGCAAAATGCTTACGTCGCCGTACTTTTGTAGAACACTCACAAATAGATTGCTTGCTATATTGAAACTCGCCGCAATCACCATGATGAGGATCACGAAGAAGATCACCGGCTTTTCAAGACGGATCGCCTCGAGCAAATTTCGATTCACTTCGGTCCAATCTTCGGCCCAGTATTGGTTGCCCAGTTCATGAGAAAGGCGAGCCGAAACTGCCGGAGCATTCTCGGGGTTGAGAATACGCACCCGAATCCCACTGAAAAAATCCCCCACGCCCGCAAGCTCCTGCGCCGCTGCCAAATCCGTTACGACAAAGCGCTCATCGTACTCGACTTTTCCCAAATCTAATATTCCACCAAGAACAAAGGACTGAATTCGCGGGGAGAAATCGGACGAATCGGTACGCGACGTATTTGGCAAAATGATTTTGAAAGCGTCGCCAACTTTAAGTCCAAATCGTTTGGTGAGCGCCTTACCCAACATCGCAATTGGCAGACCGCCTTTTTTTCCGAAACCAAAGTGACCGCCGACCAGTCGCTGGCGCAGATTTAAAACATGCTCGACCGTCTTCGGCTCGACACCTTGAACCATGATCCCGTTGAGCTTTCCGCCGCCGGCGAGAATTCCTTCGAGGGTCATGAATGGAGTGAAAGTTTGAACTTCAGGCGCTGCTTTTTTCACGCGCGCCAATATATCTTCGACCGTTTGCGGTTTATCCGATCGACGCACAATCAAAATATGACCAAAGACGTCGGTGACCGCTGTTTTGAGCGAGGTTTCGAAACCACTCACGACACCCATCGCGACCGTGAGTGCCGCAACTCCCATCGCCATTCCAACCAACGACATCACCGATGTCATCGAAAGAAAACGTTTTCCGGAAGCCATGAATCGATACACAAGCCAAACGTGAAACACGCGTTAATTATCCCATCGCAAAACTGCGCGGCAGACAAAACTTTCAGCGCAGCGCAAACTCCGAAGCCCATCGTTGAAATTCAGAATCAAGGCTGCGGCTCTTAACTAGACATCCAACTCGACATCCAACTCGAAGTCCAACTAGACGTCGTCGTCCTGTACGCCCGAAGCAGATCTCGGCTTTTCGCCGCCTTTTAAGTATGAGTAGATGAATCCATCCAAGTCACCATCCATCACATCTTTGACCTGACTGGTCTCGTGTTGCGTACGATGATCTTTAACCATCTGATAAGGATGCATCACGTAAGAACGAATTTGCGATCCCCACTCAGCGGCTTTTTTTGTCGAGTTGGCTTCGTCTTTCAAACGGTTGCGCGCTTCGACTTCACGCTCGTAGAGCTGCGCTTTCAACATTTTCAAAGCCGTATCTCGGTTTTGATGTTGTGAACGCTGAGTTTGGCACTGAACGATAATCCCCGAAGGAATATGCGTCATCCGCACAGCTGAGTCGGTACGGTTGACGTGCTGTCCCCCGGCTCCGCTGGCACGGAAGGTATCGACTTTCAGATCACTGGGATTCACTTCGATATTGATGTCGTCATCGACCTCGGCCCAAGCAAATACCGAAGAAAAACTGGTGTGACGACGGGCATTCGCATCGTACGGAGAGACACGAACCAGACGATGAACGCCGCTCTCGGCCTTTAAATATCCGTAGGCGTAAGGGCCGGAGATCAAGAGGGTTGCCGACTTGATTCCCGCGCTATCACCCTCGTTGTACTCCAACGTTTCAAGTTTATAGCCATGCTTTTCAGCGTATCGCATGTACATGCGGTAGAGCATCTCAGCCCAATCTTGGGCCTCGGTCCCACCGGCACCGGCGTTGATCGAGAGATAAGTGCTATTTGCATCCATCTCGCCAGAAAGCATCTTTTTGACTTCGAGATCATTGACCAAAGTTTCGAGACTGCCGGCTTCAGTTTTTGCTTCGATGAAAGTCTCTTCATCTGTGGCTTCGACAGCCATCTCGACCAACACTTCAGCATCTGCGACACGAGTTGAAAGCTCAAGCCAAGAGCCGATAGCCTTCTCGAGCAGAGATTTTTCTTTGTTCATCTTTTGCATTTCAGCCGGTTTGTTCCAGAGTTCTGGATTCTCGGCCTGCATGCTCAATTCTTGTAGACGACGTTCTTTTGCAGGGACGTCAAAGATACCCCCGAAGTTCGACTGCGCGCGCTTTTAAATGCGTCAGACGACCTTTTACATCAGATAACTCTGTTGAAATACTCATTGGAACTCCCGGTGCGTAGTCTTATCAATTACCAGCTTGCCTCGCTCGCTTCAAGTTTTGCTTGCGAGCTTGCGCGAAGACTTCGGTTTTGCGGTTTTCCTTTTCTTTTTCTTTTTCAGTCGGGGGCTTACTGGAGTTTTAGCTTCCGAAATTTTCAACTGGGCTGCCGACTGATTTCTAGGTACTTTTTCCACGCCCTCTGACAGAACACTTTTCCAACTTTTTTTCGGAGCAGCCATTTTTACCGCACCCTTTGCCGCTTGCGGATTTGCGAGCAGTTTTTCAAAAAGCTTATCCTGAAGCGCGAACATCTTCTTCGCATCACGTTCATTCGTCTCGTGATCATAACCGAGCAAGTGCAAAAAGCCGTGGAGAATCATGTAACCGAGTTCTTCGTGAATCTTAAGGCCATGCTCTTTCGCCTGGCGCTTGATCACGTCGACACAAATCACCAGATCGCCTAATGTTTCTTCGTCCATCCCTTGAAAACTTAGAACGTCGGATGCGTAATCTCGCTTGCGAAACTGCCTATTTAACTTTTGCGCAGCGTCTGCGTCTAAAAAGACAACTGTCAGTTCTTTGCGCTGATAACGCTTAGGGTTAATCGTTTCAGCGGCAAGTTTTTCAATTCGCAAAAGCCAGTCCATTACAAAAATACGCGAAACTGATTGTCCAGACTGATTGACCATATTGACATGCATAGAGGATAAATAAACTTGAGCGCCCCCATGCGTCACGACGCAACACTGAAAGCAGCGCTAGAAAAAGAGCTCCGACGATTTAAAAAGTCATTGGGCACGGCCTCTGCTCCAATCAATCTCACCCAGCGAGGATGGCTGAGTAACCATAAGAAGGCTTTCATCAGCATGAGCTGCACAACCGAAAAAAGGATCTTTTTTTATGATGAATCAAATGCCAAATCTGCCTGATGAACGGCTGAGTGAAAATTCTTCTGCCCGTGCGAACGCGCACTCTTCAGTTTCGACACTCATCGCGAGCGCCACGGCGGTTGCAACTGCGCTCAGCAGGGCACTGACACTTACAGCTACAGTTGCGCTGACATTGGCATTTGCCATAACGCTTGCCTTGTCCCTCACGGGATGTGCCTCGATGGGGCAGCAAGATCACAGTAAGAACGGTACGACAACGGTTCAGTCGCAAAGCGACAATGCGGACGAAATTTTTTTGAACCTCGACACGAATCACGATGGATATGTATCAAAAGAGGAAATGCGGCGTGCGCTCGATCTTTTCTCGGAGGATGAGCGCATGGAATCAACTCAGATGGTTTATGGACTGAAATCTAAAAAAGAGTCTGCAGTTGATAAACTCAAACACCTTTCGGCAGCTCAGAAAAAGAAGCTCATTGCACGCGCATTTGAGAAAAATAATAGCAAGTCCGCAACCGACGACCAAGAGCGACTCACCCAAGACGAATTTCGTAAAATCGTGATCGGCCCGCAGACATCCAATGACTCCCGTGGCGAAGACGATGCTCCCGAGCTCGAGCCAAATCTATGGCAAAAGCTGCTCTAACGGTTGCAGTATTCGAGATTTTATTGAGTTCGTCCTCTAGTACCACTGCCGTGCTGGCGAATCGCTCGCTGAGACCTCGCGAACAAAGAAAGCCCCGGGTTGACCCAAAGCTTTTCATTCTTCACGCGGTACCCTTATGGCTGCCGGCGCCTCCCGATTTTTTGCCGAACTGGTTGGTGGGAGCCTCAGAGGCTCCACCGCCCATTCGCTTCGGATAGTCGATGCGCTGATGATAAATACCGAAAAGAATTTTACTAAACGAATCTTCAATGATCGACAAATCCTTTAATGTCAAATTGCACTCGTCGAGCTGACCGTCCATGAACTTCCGCTGAATTATATTCTTCACAATGTTCTGCAGACGCACCGGTGTCGGCTCATCCAATGATCTCGAGGCCGCTTCGATCGAATCGGCAAGCATAATTAATGCGGCTTCGCGGAACTGAGGTTTCGGCCCGGGGTATCGGAAATCGTCCTCGCGCACTTCATCAATATCTTCGTCTTGCGCTTCGAGCGCACGGTTGTAAAAGAACACAATCAAAGTTGTTCCATGATGCTGAACAATCCCGTCAATGATCGCTTTACCAAGCTGATGTTTGAGACCGAGTTCAACTCCGTCTTTCACGTGAGCAATCAAAATCGTCTTCGACATGTTCGGCGAGAGATGATCATGCGGATTCATGCCGGGCTTCTGATTTTCAATGAAGTAACCAGCGTGCTCGGTTTTACCAATGTCATGGTAATAACTCATCACCTTCGCAAGCAATGGATTCGCACCAATCTCTTCGGCTGCCGCCTCAACCATCGAACCTACAACAAGCGAGTGATGATAAGTTCCAGGAGCTTTGACGATCATTTCTTTTAGCAGCGGATGGTTCAAATTCGAAAGCTCTAAAAGTTTTACGTCTGTCGTACAATTGAATACTGTTTCCAACAGGGGGATCAACATCATTGCAACTAGACTCGAAAGAATTCCCGAAACAAAACCTGAAGGAACCGTCCATAAAAGCTCGTGCATGTAGGTCGCGTCGCCATAATGTTGAACCGTCACCGCCATCATGACCATGCCTGCGGTGACAAGCCCCGTGCGAAGTCCGGCGATATATAAGTCATTGCGGCGTTTGCAGCCGTAAACTCCGCGGCCAGCCGCAAGTGAGCCCACAACTGAAACCAGCATGTATGAAAATTTCAGCTCGACCATGAGACCAACGACGACGGACATAAACAGAGCGAAGAGCCAAACCACTTCGCCTGACGGAATCAACAAACCAACGAGCATCGTGCCGGCTGCGACCGGTGCCGTGAATTGAAACACCGCCTCTGGAACGGCCACGCCAAACATGGTCGAGAATGCCGTGTTGGTGAGAAATAAAAAAACCTTCGTGATCACGACGACGATCAATATGACCGTGCCCATTATCAGCAAATCTTTAGTTTCAATCTTTACGCGATTTAAAGTGAAGCGGCGAAGGTATGAGAAAAATACGAGAAGCATCATGACAAACATGATTGATGCCACGAACGAAATAAAATTGCGATTGTGACCCGAACGATGATTTTCAATCTCGTTCATCAAGGTCACATGCAAAGGCTGAACAATCGAACCCTCGGGAACAATGATCTGTCCTTTTTTCACCGAAATGACAACCGGCAGAACGTCTTCTCGTGCCTTCTGACGGCGCGATTACGTCTCTTGCTTATTGAGCGTTACGTTCGGCACAACAACGGATCTCGCGAATTCGCTAAACACCCGCTGATCATTGATTGAGAAACTTTTCCCAAAATTCAAATGCCCGA
>JAYVND010000512.1:0-4063 GCA_043758635.1 Bdellovibrionales bacterium | reverse complement strand
TTTCGATCTTACCAAATTTTAATTTTGAGCGCAGATAATTGCGGTTGATTTGACACAGGGTCTAGTTTCCAATTTAAAAGCAGGTGGTTGAGATTCTTCGCGATAATCCCGTCAGAATTCCCTCTGCGCTTGAGACAGACCAAGTGTCCATCTAATGCATGATACTGAAAATTGCTTGAATCTGGGCAAATTTTTTTTGTAACATGAGGAATGCTCGATAAACAAACGGAATATACAGCGATGCACTTTTCTCAATGCCCCTCTCGTTTGATGAAACAACGAGGTTTCATTATGGCAGGTGCTGTCGTACTAGCTGCCGTGATTTGTGCCGTCGTCGTTTTTTCGATTGGTTCAATTTTAGACCAGACAAGAAATGCGAGGAATGGGCAGTTTTTCTCGACGAGAAATGAGCTCACCAAACGGCTTCAGGTCATTTTAAACGACCCTCAGGCGGTTATTAATTCGGCATCGCACACTCTCAATAATCCGCTCGCACCAATGTCTTTGAAGATGTGCCTAACGACTGGACAACCTGTCGATTGCAATCAAGCAGGCGATGTTGACTTCTATTTATTTGATAGTTTCGGGATCGTTCCAAATATTCCGTTAGTTGCAGGTAGCACCCAGCCTAGTCTCGTACCCGGTCTAGTCCATTACGATTTGCTAGGTAAGTCATGTTTGGTTGGTGAGCCAAACTGCTACCTGATAGCTCGGGCAGTTTATACTGTTAAGTGTATTCCAGCGACTGGCTGCCAAATCAAATTTAATGCAGATGTTGAAATCGACCCTCTCATTACCCCGCCGGCCGGTATCGTTAAGTTGAACAGATTTGCGGGAAGGGCCGTGACTAGTTCTGCATTCAAATTTCTACCGCTAAGCGTTTCACACTCTAATGTCGTCCCGGTGTGGGACAGCAATTTGAATTTTCAAGCGAGTTCAATGACCCAGAGTTCGGTACCGAGTGTTGATGTTGGAAATCCTTTGCACCAGGTAGATTCGGTGATTTTTGGCAAATTACAAATGACTGGAACTTCGCAGCAGTTTCAGTCATGGATCCCAGCGATCTTGAATGGGCAGGTTGCAGTCGGCAATAATTGTCCTCAAGGAAATTATACCTGTCTAACCGTTGGTGATCCGAGTACCCCGTTGACGCACGCTGATCTAACCGCTGCTGGAACAATCTACTACCAAAACTTTAACATTGCTCAGGACACTTTTGTAGGACAGGTAGCAATAGCAGCTGGAAACGTTAATATTGGAGATCTTACCGCGAGAAGATTTTATTACACGTCTGACGCGCGACTCAAAAAGAATGTCACGCCATTATCATCCGCTTCAAATATCGTGGGAAAGATCAAGGGCAGGCTATTCGAATGGAAAAAGTCTGGAAGCAAAAGCTTTGGCTTCATTGCACAAGAGGTTCAAAAGGTCGAGCCTGAGCTTGTAAGAAGTAGCGGAGACGAGATTGTCCAGAAAAATCTTTTAGCTGTTGATTATGGTGCGCTAGTTCCTATCGTCTCACAAGCATTCATCGAAAGAAGAAGTCGTGCGTGGGAAGTCTTGAGAGCAGAACGCGATAGAATGGTTGCGCTTCGTATGCGGCTTGAGCAAAAGAAATTTTCAACTTGTGAGTAATGAAGGAAATCGTTAAATGCTCGTGAAGAATGAGAGTGGTTTCACATTAATTGAAAGTGTCATAACCGCTGGCATCGTCGTAATATTGATTTACGCCGCATCAAGGGCGGTAAGTCTGCAAATGACTGACCTAACTAGAATGAGATCATTAGATACCCGCAACACGATCATTTCTAATTTGAACAATTCGCTTCATCAGACTGGCAATATTGTCCGAACCGCCGCGGTAAATATAAATCTCCAAAATTGTATCAGTGGGGTAGGACCGTGCAACGCGACCTCTCCGACTGGCCAGCTGTTAGAGTACGATATCAATACGGTAGACGATAACAGCACTGTGATCGCGGGGACTACCTCCGCTCCAATATTGTACAGTGGTGATGGTGATATCTGTACAGGACCCAAATGTATCTATAAGGCAAGAAGCTGGTTCAGCGTGGATTGCGCTGGACTAGCTATTTGCGATCCATCTTTGCTGACGCCTGTTAGGAGAATTCGCGTCGGCTTTGAAGTAAAATTGGTAGACAGTGCCTCTACAGTCGCGTCTGTTTCCGCTAACTCAGGTTTCGGTTTCGCCGATTTTGCAATTCCGCTCGCAGGAACGGGTTCATTTTTCGCAAACACTGTACCGCTGGGAACGAAAGTTTCTGCACTAGCTGCAAGCGTGATGACTCAATCTGTATCGACTCCGTCAGGTAATTTGACGAGCGGCACTGGCGCCGTGCCGGCAGACTTTACGACATTCGGGAATGTACAAATTTATGGGAGTAGTCCAACTCCGCCCAATGTTGCGCTTAGTAGTGCTGGCATCGCACGATTCATGAGCAGCGTTAATAGTGGATCTGATTTACAGATTTTGAATGGTAATACGGTCGTTAACGGCGATGTTCATACCAAGACAGTATGGGCGGGGTTTCCACTTTATTGGCCCACACCCACAGGGTATTTCCAGAGCAATACTATGACCATCGCGGGTCCGTTTCTCTCTCACGATCCCGTTTTTGCAAATCTCATTCATTACCCCTCCGATAGATCTCTAAAAAAAGATTTCTCGGTGATTTCGAATGCGGTTGAAAAAGTGGAAAAGCTTAAGGCGGTGAGGTTTAATTGGTTAGAAGGCGGACGCGAAAGTATTGGGTATTTGGCGCAAGATGTTGAGAAAATTTTTCCGGAGTTAGTAAAGAACAATTTAAACGGCTTCAAATCTGTTGAGTACGGAAATTTAATCGCGCCAATCGTCGCTGCATACAATCAGGACACAATCGAGCAAGACGAGTTTGCAGCAGAGAATCAACGCTTGTTAGATGAACTGGTAATAGAAAACGAGAAAGTGAAAAGATTAAGAGGTTTTCCGTGCGAGCGGTAAAGAGGTCTTCGGATGGGCAAGGAGTGTCTGGATTTAGTTTAATTGAGTTTCTGATCGCACTAGGTATAGGTGCAGTCGCGGTCGCCGGCATGTTTGCAATCTATGTGTCCAGCGGAAAGACGAGTGATTTAGTAACCGCTTCGATCACTAAGTCAGGATTGTTTAATAATTTGAACTCCGCTGTCCGGAGCCCGACAGCACTTTTAAGTTCCGATGCTGCAGCTTTGAACGCGGGCAGTTTGTTCGTTACTTGTCGTGCTGGTGGTGCTTGTGCGGCCCCGGCTCCCGCAGGAACCGGTTTTTACTTGTACGATCAGGGTCCGAGTGGGGGAGCAATAATTGCCGGGCCAGCCTCGGCAAACATCTACTTCGATAGTCGTGGCAGAAGTTGCACGACTCATTCGAGTACATGCATATTCCAAGCGATTACAGTTCTTGAAACCATCTGTAGCGGCTCCCTGACTGTTTGCGCAAATGCGGCGAGGGTAAAATACTCCTATCAAATTTCTCCAATTCTCCCGCTTCGCGGAGATGAAGTCCTCAACTTCAAGACCCTCAAAGGCTCCTTCACAAGCTCCATTGGAGCCGGGAGCGGAGGCACCCCCCTGGGCTTGGCAAGCTATGTGCCAGTGTGGGATGCGTCGGGAAACCTAGTTCCTAGCACAATCAGATCGGATCTTGTCACCGGCAAAACTTTTTTCTTACAGGGGCTTTTAAATCAGACATTCACTGTGACAAGAAACACGACGTTTGGAGGCGCTCTCTTACCCGGAAATCTAAATGTTCAAGGTGATAGTGCTTTCGATCAGGGAGTTACAATGGCTGAGGCTGGCGCCGGGAGTGCGGTCAATTTTAATCAAATCGCAGGCTACGACCACTCTCTAGCAAGTTTTATGACCGCGAACAACTTACGAATCGAAGCCCCCCCGCTTAATATCAACGCGAATCTATGGACGGGAAAGCTAAAAATTCTCAGCTCACTGGATTGTCAAAATTCTGCAAGCGCCCCTGGATTTATTCAAACATCAGACGAACGACTCAAGACTAAAATTAAAGATATTT
>JAYVND010000511.1:0-12358 GCA_043758635.1 Bdellovibrionales bacterium | reverse complement strand
GTTTGGTGATGGAAGTCTTCCAAAATCCAGGGGCTGTCGCTTGGTATATTGTGGCGCTGATCTGCCTCGGGCTTCACCTCTCGCATGGCTTTTACTCTTCATTCGCCTCACTTGGTTTTTATCACCCGAAATACTCGCCTTGGATCAATCGCCTTGGTTATGTCTATTCGGTTTTAGTTGCTGCCGGATTTATTGCTCAGCCGCTTTATGTATTGTTTTTTGCGCACAGCTAGATTGGCTCTTGGGCCCCGACCGATTCAAGATTCGAAAAGAACATTTGCTATTTAATTTGTGAAAAATTTTGTGAATTTGTGAAAAGGAAACCGCATGGCACTTGATTCAAAAATCCCACCGGGATCGCTTGAAGAAAAATGGTCGAAGTATAAATTCGATATGAAGCTGGTCAACCCGTCGAACAAACGCAAGTTTACGGTGATCGTGGTTGGAACGGGCCTCGCAGGTGCGTCCGCAGCGGCGACAATGGGTGAGCTCGGTTATCATGTAAAATCTTTTTGCATTCATGAATCTCCGAGGCGCGCCCATTCTATTGCAGCGCAAGGTGGAATCAATGCGGCAAAAAATTATCAGAACGACGGCGACTCTGTGTTCCGCCTATTCTACGATACGGTGAAGGGCGGCGACTTTCGTTCGCGCGAAGCCAACGTATACCGTCTGGCCGAGCTATCACCCAATATTATCGATCAGTGTGTGGCTCAAGGAGTTCCGTTTGCTCGTGAGTACGGCGGAGCATTGACGAACCGTTCGTTCGGTGGTGCGCAAGTTTCTCGTACGTTTTATGCCCGCGGGCAAACGGGCCAGCAGCTTTTGATCGGCGCGTACCAAGCGATGATGCGACAGACCCACGAAAAAAGTGTCGAGCTCTTCACCCGTCGCGAGATGCTAGATCTCGTTTTGGTTGACGGAGTGGCTCGCGGAATTATCACCCGTAATCTTGTTACCGGAGAAATCGAATCGCACGCGGCCGATGCGGTTGTTCTAGCAACCGGCGGCTATGGCAACGTATTTTATCTTTCGACCAACGCGAAATTCTCCAATGTGACGGCGTCTTGGCGTGCGCATAAAAAAGGCGCCTACTTTGCGAACCCTTGCTTCACACAAATTCATCCAACCTGTATTCCGGTCTCGGGTGATTACCAGTCAAAATTGACATTGATGTCGGAGTCGCTTCGTAATGATGGGCGTGTTTGGGTGCCGAAGAAAAAAGGCGACGTTCGCCCACCGAGTGAAATTCCCGATGCTGAGCGAGACTACTATCTCGAACGAATTTATCCAAGCTTCGGTAACCTCGCTCCACGTGACATTGCCTCACGCCAGGCAAAGTTTCGCACAGATGAGGGTTTGGGCGTCGGCCCAACCGGCAAAGCTGTTTACCTAGATTTCCGCGATGCGATTGAACGTCTAGGTCATAAAGTGATCAGCGAGCGCTACGGCAATCTCTTTGAAATGTACGAGAAAATTGCGGGAGATGATCCTTACAAAACGCCAATGCGTATTTTCCCTGCAGTCCATTACACGATGGGCGGCTTGTGGGTCGATTACAATTTGATGAGCAACATTCCGGGACTTCACGTCTTGGGCGAAGCCAACTTTTCGGATCACGGCGCGAACCGACTTGGAGCCTCAGCATTAATGCAGGGTTTGGCAGACGGTTACTTCGTGATTCCGTACACGATTGGAAATTACCTCGCGAGCAAAAAGCTTGCTCAGATCGACACGAATCATGAAGCTTTTAAGTCAGCAAAAGCCGAAGTTGAAGCGCGTCTCGACAAGATGCTCAAAATCAGTGGCACGCGTTCGCCAGATGATATTCATCGGGAGCTCGGTCATATCATGTGGGAATATGTGGGAATGTCGCGCAATGAGGCCGGCTTGAAAAAGGCGCTGGGTTTGATCGACAACCTCCGGAACGAATTTTGGACGAATGTGCGAATTGTCGGTGATCGCAACTACGTGAACCCGGAGCTCGAAAAAGCGGGACGCGTGGCGGATTTCTTGGAGCTCGGTTGGTTGATGGCTCACGATGCTTTGGAGCGCCGTGAATCTTGCGGCGGTCATTTCCGTGAGGAATATCAGGACGACGGTGAAGCTCGTCGCGACGATGAGAATTTCTGTTACGCAGCAGCGTGGGAATGGGGCGGAGCGAAGACTGCACCGGTGCTGCATAAAGAAGAGCTTGAGTTCGACCGCGTTCATCTCGCAACACGTAGCTACAAATAAGAGAAAGAGGCCATACAATGGGTGGAACAGATCAACGTAAGCTCAATCTCAAACTGCGCGTTTGGCGTCAAACTAAGAGCGAAGCGGGTCGTTTTGAAGAGTACGATGCAAAAAATATTTCGGTGGATGCGTCTTTCCTCGAGATGATTGATATGGTCAATGAGGACCTCATTAAGGCTGGCAAAGATCCGATCGCTTTCGATCATGACTGCCGCGAGGGAATTTGTGGATCATGCTCGATGACGATCAACGGAAATCCGCATGGTCCCGAGCTCGGCACGGCAACTTGTCAGTTGCATATGCGCAAATTCAAAGATGGTGAATCGATCACAGTTGAGCCATTCCGTGCTCGCGCCTTTCCCGTCATTAAAGATTTATCGGTGAATCGCTCCGCTCTCGATCGCATCATCGCGTCGGGTGGATATGTATCGGTGAATACCGGTAATGCGCCCGAGGCAAACACCACTCGCATTCCGAAAGTGAATGCGGACATGGCCTTCAACGCTGCCGCATGCATTGGTTGCGGCGCGTGTGTTGCGGCCTGCGTGAACTCGTCAGCGATGCTTTTCACGGCGGCAAAAGTTTCTCACTTAGCGATCCTCCCACAGGGAGCGGTCGAGCGAGAGGCCCGTGTCCTTTCCATGATGCGAACGATGGAGGATGCGGGTTTCGGAAACTGCAGTAACACTGGTGCATGCTCTCTCTCGTGTCCAAAAGAGATCAGCTTCGAGAATATCGTAACGATGAATCGCGAATTTTTGCAGGCCTCGGCGAAAGAGCGTAGCTGATTTTTTGTGCTCCTGGTTTTTGAGCAAACTGCCTGTCTATTGGCGGGAGATGCAAATTAAGAGCACCTCCCGCATCAAATCCACCGACTTATCCACATAGCCGACAAAGTGTTAGAATCTGTCTTAGGGGATGATTTCGAGCGTTAAAACGTATTTAAGCACATCTAACGCTGTTGGCTTAACCTGTCTTAGCCGAAAACAAATCTTACTCTCAAAGAGATGTGAGTTTTTACTTCTCTCATTCAAAAGTTTTCCACATTAAGTTTTTCAATCAACGTTCCGATCCAGAAGTCCGATCCCATTCAGATTTGAAGTCTGCGTGGCGTCGGCTCGGGACGCGCTTTTGCTGCGAAGCCCGACGAAAGTCCGGTATTTGCTTGCTTTAAAGCAACCACTTTTACCAAACGAAATGCCGGAGAAGAGCACGCTAAATTGGAATCTGTGAATACCCAAAAGCACAGGCCAAAAGCACAGGATGGAGAAGTATGAAAAAAGCCAACGACATCCTGAAGGATCTTGGTTTTAGAACGGATTCGGCTACGACCACCCAGGAGGCTTTTGTGAGCCGCCTGATCAAAGTCGCCCGCGATGGAAGCCGGAGCACAGCACAAGAGATTCGAATTCGCGATTTTGAAGCTGCGATTCCTTCGAGTCATTCGCGATCGACGCCGAAGATTTCCGCCATGCCTCAGCCGTTGCTTATCCCTTTGGTGAGAAAGGCGTCGCGCTCAATCAAAGCAGCAACTTCTGAAAATCAACTCGCATTCAGTTTCGAGACTGAGATCGAAGCAGTGATCGAAGTTGGGTCTGTTTCGAGGCTCGAATCCGGCCAGGAAAAAAAACGCTAGTACCCAATCTCACGCATGAATTTCTCGATACGTAAATTTAGGTAATCTGGAAGGTCTAAATGTGTGCAGTGAGAGCCGTAGGGCACTTTCATGAGCTGCGAGTTTCTAATTTTTTGGTGCATGCGCTCTTGGTAGCTGAACGGTGTCACGCCGTCTTTGCTTCCGCTGATAATGAGAGTGGGAACTTGAATCCGCTCAAGCACTGGCGATGCATCATAGTTCATCATCTGCTCAAACAGCGCCATAAAAACCTCTAGATCCATCGCCGCCACGCCGCGCGCGTAAGTTTCGATGTCTTTTAAATTCGTAAGACGTAGATTGAATCCGCCCACCGCCGACGTGATCGGAATTGCAAGCGGATGCGTGACTGCACTTTTCCAAATCCAGCTTAATGTTTCTGGTAGTGTCTTATAACCTTCCTTAAAAAGTCGAAACACTGTTGCCACAGTGTCTGTCCCAAACATTCCCTTAATTGGGTTGGTTGCGAAGCCATTGATCAGAACCAAATTATCGACAAGCTTGGGATACATATCAATCAGGCGAAATAAAATTTGTACGCCGTAGCTATGGCCAACAAAGCTCGCGTGTTCGATGCCGAGATGGTCAGCAAGACCCTTGATATCTTGGCAAATTGCATCGACCGTAAGATTTTCTCGGTTCTTCGGCGTTTGCGAGAAGTGATGGCCCCGGTAATCAAATGCTATCGTTTGATAGGTCTGAGAAAAATATTTTATTTGATGGACCCAGTGATTGATCGGGCAGGCGAGGCCATAACAGAGAAACATTGGTTTCGCGTCGCGCCCTGAGGGGCCACGAACTTCATAATAAATTTGCGTGCCGTCGTAGCTCGTAAAAGTGCCAGTTTTTTTAGAGACGTCTTGAGAATGATCATAGGGCGAAAAATCAACGGGACTGTGCGAATGAGAATGCGAATGAGAATGCGAATTCAGATTTTGATTGGGCATTGAGTTCAATCTTCGTAGAATGTTTCTGCCAGCGTGCACATCAAGCTTCGTTGTCGCAAATTCATTGAAAGAATTCGACGACAGGGTCCGCTTCAGCTTCAGCAATTGAGATCAATTGCTGAAAAGCACTCATTTCTCGAAAATTATTTTAATCCGAGTGGTGCGAATATCAAGCTCATCGCCATGACTTAGGAAAACAACTTCAACCGGGGCTCCATTGAGTCTTACGTCAACATTGCCTTCGGTTCTCAAAAGGGCGCCCTCGGCATGAGGAATCAGGCGGAAGCAATTTCCCGGAAGGCCCGGCTCATAAAGAATTAAATCAGGCGAAGCTGGTCCAACTTCGCGGGGGCCGTAACCAATCGTCCATTCCGTGCCGGCCTGGACCCCTTGAGTGAACTTCATTTTGATCGGCGGAAAAAACCCGGCCACTTCGCGCTTGGGCGGCCGAGCTTGGTCGATGCTGCGCATGGCGATCGCCGAGACGATCTGTTGCCAGGTCTTCGGCTCCTCGATAACAATCTCGCCCGCTTCGGCCGGATCCATTTCGACAACGCGTATTTTTGTCCGGCCAACTTGAAACTCAACCCCATCTAGCATTTCCAGCTCGCGCACTTTTTGGCCTGAGTATCGAATGCCGTTCGATGATCCTTCATCGAGAAGAAAGAGGCTGCCGTCTGGACCCATCGTAACAGTCGCGTGGCGCCCAGAAACTTTGGAGTCTTTGAGGGGCAGATCGGCATCTTTACGGCCAATCGACATTCCAGTTCGGATGGAGTAGCGCTGGCCGATCTGTTCGCCCGTTGTAATTTCGAAGTAGAGAGCCATGGCATCATTATGGACCGAGATGCCCCGCGACACAATCGACCGAACGCTAGACTCGCCTAAAATTGAACTCAGCCCCACTTTTCAAGGTTTTACGGTCAGAATCAATGTCACGGTTTACGATCGAACTTGGAATGCTGAAAAGCTGATCAGTCCTTGTCGGGTGCGTTATCTCGTGCTATCTCACTGAGTCTCTCAAAATTTGAGACCTTACCAATCCTTGCTCCCGAAGCTCTGACCCCGTTTTTGAGGCAGATCCCAAGGGGCTGAAACCGAGAGGATCCTAAATGGCATTCGAACTTGAAGTTCGTAAGCACGTCCGTCCTTACGAGGCTGTAATTCTCCTTCACGCTGACACGACTGAAGAAGACCAAAAGACCTTGTTCCGCAAAAACAAAGCGATCATCGAAGAGCAATTCGGTGGCAGCGTTCAAAATCTCGACACTTGGGGAAAGCGTAACCTCGCCAACCCAATCGAAAAGATGAAAAAAGCGATCTACTTCCACACGACTTTCGAAGCAGATCCACAAGCTATCACTGAGCTTGAGCGTACAATGCGTATCAATGATCGCGTTCTTCGTTTCATGCACTCACGCCTTGATGAAGAAACAAAATTGACTGAGTTCATGGATGCTTTCAAAAAGACTCTTGCTGACTCGGCAACTCGTGAGCGTGAGCGCGAAGCGAAGTTCCAAGCTCGCAAAGCGGCTCAAGGTTCACGTGGACCCCGCCGTGAAGATGGTGGCGGCCGCCGAGAAGGTGGACGTGACGATCGCCGCGGCGGAAGCGTTGACGATATGGGCGACGACGAAATGTAGAACTCCTGACTTGAGCCTCGGCGATCGCAGTTTGCGAAACATATGATGGCTTAAGTTTTGGGTTGAGATTCATAGACAAGCTTCGATTTAAAAAGCTTGCTGTGAACGGTTTTAGAATCTTAGTCAGGAGTCTCTCAAGTGATTCGATCTGCGATTCGTTACCTCTTTTTGCTCAGTCTGGCGACGGTGCTTGCACCGACGACGGTCTTGTTTGGCGGACTGCCAATGCGAGTGATTTGGAGAGGCTTCGGACGACGCGCTTATTGGGCTGGCCTTATCGGGGTTTCAGTTCTGATGACGGCGGCAGGCGGATTGGGTGCTGGAGTGATGATTCTCGCGCTAGCGGTTTTGATCGGTGTTTACTGTGAAGTTGAAGATCACGGGAGCACGTCCTTTAATGCTGGTCTGGTTTCGATTCTCGCGGCCCTAGGGGTCATGGGAGTTGCGGTTGGTGGCTGGCTCTATCAAGCCCATACGGGTCTAATGAAAGAGCTTCGTCTCGCGGTCGATCCAATGGCGGCACAAGTTGCGCAGATCAATCCTTCACTTCACGTGACCACGGATTCGATTCTGCAAGGACTGCCTTCGGGAACTTTGGTGATTCTAATGCTGACATTGGCCCTTGCTGCGATTTCCGAACCAGGCTTCGCTCGTCTCTTTAAGTTACGTCGTGCCAATTATTTGATTCGCGCCAAACTCACGCAATTTCAAGCTCCAGACTTTGTTGTTTGGCTTTCGATTGCCTCTGTCGCGGCCGCATTCTTTAGACATGGGCAAGCGCAAGTCACCTATTGGGGGGCAAACGCGATCTACGTGTTGGCGACGATCTACTTTCTGCAGGGCTTGGCAGTTGTGGTGCAAGCGTTCCGTGTGTTTCGAGTGTCGGCTTTTTGGCAAGTGCTCTGGTTCACGATGATTGCTCTGCAGCTTTTTGTATTCGTAAGCTTATTGGGTTTCGTTGATTACTGGTTGGATTTTCGCGTTCGACTGGCTCGCAAGCCGGCCGAACAGAACAAAGAATTTTAATACTTAAATCTGATGCTGTCTGGTTTGAACTCACTCAAGAGAACGAGTCGAACCCATCAGAGAATCAAATTTTGAATCGGAGTAAAACATGAAAGTCATCCTTCAAAAGGACGTAAAGAATCTCGGCAAAGTTGGCGACCTCGTTTCGGTATCAACTGGCTTTGCACGTAACTTTTTGTTCCCACGCCGTTTGGCAGCTGAAGCAACTGAGCACCGTGTTCTTGAATTCGCTCACTTGAAAAAAGTTGCAGAAGTTAAAAAGAAAAAAGCTGTTACTGAGCGCCAAGAGCTTGTTAAAAAGCTTCAAGGTGTTGCGATCGTCTTGAAAGGTTCGGCTGGCGAATCTGATAAACTCTTCGGTTCGATCACGAACGCTGATATCTCAACTGAGCTTGAGAAAAAAGGCTACTCGATCGACCGTCGCGACATTCATTTGGACGAGCCTATCCGCATGTTGGGTCAGCACAAAGTTCACATCCGTCTTGGCGACGGCGTTGAAGCCGAACTCACTGTTTCGGTCGAGCGCGTTTAATCGCGCGAACTGGCTTAGTCGAGCGCGTTTGAACCGGCCATGTGAGTGGATTTACTGTTTTTAACTGGACTTTCGATCCCTGAGAAAAAATGAAAAAAGCCGAGTGAACTTAAGTATCTCGGATTTTTTATGTGGCGTCCGGGATTTTTTTGCGACAATTTTGCCTGTGCACGGTCATATGCCCAATTGTTCAGGTTGATGGAGCAGAAAAACGCAAAAGCGCTGTGCTCAATCAAATGAGATTAGTAACTTTTGATTTCGGCTGACGGCAAGGGAGCACTTAAATCTTCTTTCGCCGCAACGAGAATATCTTGAACGTACTCCGAGAGAACTACGCGTAGATCTTCGAGAGTCATCAAATCTTTCTGTAAGCCGGCGGCTTGAATGATTTTATCTAATTCATTGGCGATCATCTCGGGTGGCAATCCTGTCGCATTCGTTACTTGATCGAATAGTTTATCGCCCATAATTCGTCCTCCCTGGAAACGAAAGCGCCAATCCCTGGCCTCTTCTTAGGTAGTGACAAGGTCATTTGACCAAGCGGTTAACTAGCTCACAAGACAATTAAAGCTGATCTCGATAGGAACTGGACTCCCTCGAGAGTCAGAGAGAGTTATCGGGCGAAGAGAGCAAGAGCTGTTGACTCACGATGTCCGTGAATAACACCGACTTGAGTCGAGGCGAAGCTCGAAATCTCATAACAGACTTGAAGCCTCCACTCATGGGCCAGAGTTCGCAGAAAAATTATTAAGAGCTATGCATTCCCAGCAGATGCACCACGCTGGCGCATCTGCTGCGGAGTTTGCGGAGGCGGCGGAAGTGGATGTGCCGACGAGCCACCTTCGTCGAGGTTGCTGAAGCGACCAATGTTGGATTCCCAACGAAGCTTGACGGTTCCAACTGGTCCATTACGATGCTTACCGATAATAATTTCAGCCAAACCCTTGATCTCTGGATTATCGCGATCGTAATAATCTTCACGGAAGATCATCATGATAACATCGGCGTCCTGCTCGATCGATCCCGATTCGCGCAAATCTGAAAGCATCGGACGACGATCCGAACGACCTTCCACACCACGATTCAACTGAGCAAGTGCTACGACCGGAATATGTAATTCCTTGGCAATGGCTTTCAAAGTTTTCGAAATTTCCGAAACTGCGCGTTCTCGACTTTCGACTTTTTGTTTGAGTTCCATGAGCTGTAGGTAATCGACCATAATCATGTCAAGCCCGTGCTGTGCCTGAAGGCGGCGGCACTTCGCTCGAATTTCAAATGGACTAATTGCTGACGTGTCATCAATGAAGAGGCGAGAGTCCGCCATCTTTGACGCCTTATCGATCAAGCGCGGCCATGCGTTGTCGGCCAGTCCACCGTTGCGCAAATCAGATAAGTTTACCTTAGCTTCTGATGCAAGAACACGCATCATCATTTGCTCTTTACCCATTTCGACGGAGAAGTAGGCCAGAGACTTTTTCTCGCGCAGAACAACGTGCTGAGCGATATTCAAACTGAACGCAGTTTTACCCATCGACGGACGAGCGGCCACAATAATCAGTTCGCCAGGCTGAAAGCCCGCCGTCATTTTATCGAGCTCGTGAAAGCCAGTTGCAACACCAGTAATATCGGATTTGCGTTCGGCAAGCTCGGTCAGACGATTGATGGATTCTTTGATAAGTTCGGCGGCACCTACGAGACCAGTCGTATTTTTCTTCTCGGCAATGTTGAAGACTTGGCCTTCAACTTCGTCCATGAATGATTCGACGCTCTCGTAAGACTCGTTGTAAGCTTTTTCGACGATCTCGCCACTGACGTGGATGAGTTTACGTAGAATGGCTTTCTCGTGAACAATCTTTGCGTAAGATTCAATATGAGCTGCCGTCGGCGTCGCGTTCATCACTTCGGCTAAATAGCCCGGTCCACCGATGGCCTCGAGATCTTTGCGGTCTGTAAGTAAATTTGAAACCGTGATGATGTCGACCGGTTGACTCTTGGCATAGAGTTCGGCAATGACATTATAAATCTTGCGATGGGCGACCTTATAAAAATCATCTTCGCTCAAGATATTTGACACCAAATCGTAAGCTAAAGGGTCGAGCATCAGTCCGCCGAGGATCGATTGCTCTGCATCTAAATTTTGTGGAGGTATGCGCAAGGCCAAGATTTCATCTCCCAAATATGCCAGCAAATGATCAGAGGCTCTTTCGCGATCGTCGAAAGATCATGAAACAGTTTCTCAAAGAGTCGACTCAAGAAATTTAGAATGTTGCGGGTCTTAACGGGGATGTCGGACAAGGTGACCCGCTGATGCTGACCAGGATGAAAATCAAACCGTCTATCAAAACAAATTTCAAAAACACCGAAATCTACATTTCAATGTGCGCCAGTCTCGGAGTCCTCCGCTGGACTGGCATTCAGGTCACGTCGATTTTCTAACGCGAATCTTGTAGTTGTCGATCTTCTTTTTCAACGTGTTGCGATTGATGCCAAGCATCTGAGCGGTCTTAACTTGGTTGCCGTTGTGCGATGCCAAAGCAAGCTCAATCAAAGGCTTTTCAACCTGCTCAAGAACGATATTATAGAGACCGTTGAGTTCAACTTGAGCTTCGCGCTGTTGCTGGAACAAAACTTCAAGCTTACTTTTAACAAGCTTTTCGAGGCTAACCGACTGAAGGTTGGCAACAAAAAGATTATCTGAATGATTCAGATTAGGAGTCATGCCTCTATCACCAATTCGTTAAAAATGATTATCGTAAGATTAAGTCGATTAAGCGTTACATCGAGAGCCACTTGCCGAGAACCATTCTGTCGATAAAAATATCGACAGATTATTAGACTCCACGGCTGTGAGGAGACCAAATATACTTATGGAGTTGCAATTGCAACCGAGCAGATGAATTTTCAGAAAGAATTTTTTTAGCAAGCCAATTTTCGTCGATTTTTCTGAATGCCGGACTGTATAAAACATTCGATTTTTCAAATAGCAGATTCAGCTTTGAGAATGATTCGGCCCAATCGAAATCATCTTCCGAACAAAGGACGAATTTGAATTCAGTGTTGACATCAGCGAAGCGCAAATTTTCGATCACAAAAGATTTTCCTTCGCCGCTCCCTGGGGTTTTCACATCAATGATTTTTTTCACGCGTTTATCCACATGTGCGCAATCTAGTGAACCACTCGTTTCCAGTGAAACTTTGTAGCCATCATCACAAAGGCGTTTCATTAACTCCAGTGTCTCTTTTTGTAAGAGCGGTTCGCCACCGGTCACGCACACGTATTTGGCGCTGAAGCTTCTGATTTTCGCTACGACGTCCTCAAGACTCATCTGTTTTCCGGAATAGTAAGCGTAAGTTGTATCGCAATAATTGCAGCGCAAATTACACGCCGTAGTCCGCACAAAGACCGTTGGATAACCGACGTAAGAAGATTCGCCCTGAATGCTATAAAATATTTCGTTGATCTTCAGCATATAATCTCAACAGTCTTGTCGCGCTCATGCGTTTGGGCGGGCCCATTGGTAGCGACAGATACCATCGTCCAATCTATTCAAGAGGGGTTCAAAGTGGGTCGAGTTTTAAGAATCGTCCGCACCAAAGTCAAGCAACCAAAAGCCAGACTAGGATTGTCGTTCGCCATCTTCTAAGATTAAGAAATGAGCGGATTTTTCGAAAGATTTCGGCGTGATATTATCGGAATTGCATGGTTGGCAACAAGCCTCTTCATTGGGCTTGCACTTTTTAGCTTCAAGCCAACGGACCCTTCTTTCAACTCCATCGGAGTAGGGCTGCATGTGCACAATTACTGTGGCTATATAGGCTCGTTTGCGGCCGATATAATCTATCAAGGTATTGGTTTGTCGGCGTGGATTCTCGTCTTGGTGGGACTTAAAATCGGCGTTCAAGCCTTCCATGAGGATGCGAACGAGTGGCCAGGAGTCCGAATTTTTTTTGGTGTCCTCACGGTCCTCACGGCGGCAAGTTTACTGGGACTCTATTTCGCCACAACGCGGATGTATGACCATCACGTCTCACTCGGAGGCTTCATGGGGACCGTTGTCGCTAACGGACTGGTGTCGGCATTCAACTTCATGGGTGCATCGATCCTCTTGTGGAGCGTATCGCTTTTACTTCTGGTATTTTACACCGAAAAATCGCTCAAAGAAATTTTTAAGGCTCCTCTCGCCGTCATTGCGCAGGTGTTGGGCCATTTGAACGAGCAGGTGTCGGCGAAGCTTGGAATCTTCCGACGTGCATTTGAATTCGACGGCCTACGCCCGCAAACAAGTGGGGCTTCGCTCGATGGCGATACGTCCCAAGC
>JAYVND010000510.1:0-4095 GCA_043758635.1 Bdellovibrionales bacterium | reverse complement strand
GCCTGGAAGCCGTCGTACCCAAGCTTCCCGCGAGCCATGATCCCGACTGCATAACCACCCATGATGTGCGGTTTTTGACCAACAACTGATCGAATCCCTTCGTGAAATTTGACTGGATCGTGTTTTGCCGTTTGGTAAATCCAGAGAAGGTCTGGCTCACCACCACCCATTTGTTCAACTGCTGAAGTGGCTGCCTCAATGCCTGCGGCTCTTGAGTCCGACTTCTCCGTAAATCCAGTTCCTGCTTTGCTTGCCATGTAGATCCCTTATTGATTTTGGTCATCAAAAATTACTGAGCCGCCCAGTGGCAGATCAATTGAATTTATATTGTAGTGACGAAAATGAGTTTAGTGAACTCCACCTCGCGCGGGCAACTGGACGAAGGTGTGGGAATGCGATTATTTTGAATTTGCAGAACTTCGAAAAATTAGTTTTTGAGAACTTCGAAAAACCCCGAGCTGATGTCGAGTTCAAGTTTGCGTTTGAGCTGTTCGCATTTGATCTGTTCGCATTGGTTGCACAGTTGTCTTTTGATTTTGATCAGATCGAAGATCTGCCTACGCTTTTGGACTGTACTTCAGAAGCGAAGTGTAAAAGCGAGCAGAGAGATCGAGCTCAGTTTCAAAACCGCAAACCTCGCAGACGGGAGTTACCGAGTGTTTGAAGAGCGTTTCCGATTCGATAACTTTTTTGGTATTCGGAATAAGTGTATTTTTGGTTGCGAAACAGTCCATGCAAGAGCAGCCGATATAGAATTTTTTGATAATCAAATTTTTCGGCAGCATTTGGGGTAGGGGCTCGACTAATTTCAAAAAGACGGTGGGCACGTTGTCGAACATCACCTGGGGCGATGAACCCAGAGTGGTTTGAACTTGCTCAAGTGCTTGCACCCAGCGGATCCAGTGTTTGATGGACATGGAGTTGAAATATTTTATTTGATCCAAATCGACGTAAACTTCCGACAGCGATAACGGAATTTCTGGCAATTCCAAGTCTTCGCCGAGGCGGCCTTCGGGCACGATTTTCCACAGGCCATTTATGACCTCCGAGCGAGGAAGAGTTTGAGTCATGAACATGCTCCTTAAGACGTTGAAGCGCGGAGGCGCTAAGACACCTCAATGATAGCAGAGGGTGATCTTAATATCTTAAAAACTTCATTTGTATATCGGAGTTTATTTCCGGCTATGGCAAGACTGTCTCAAATAAAACCGCACTCTCTTTGAGGAAATTAATGAGTCCGGGGGGTCTTGGTTAAAATCGAGAATTATTTTTACCAAGAAGCGGCAGGCGTCGGACTCGTTGTCGCTTCGGGTACCGCGTAGAGATTGGAGCCTAACGGCCATTGCGTGATTCCGGTTGTTACTTGGGTGAGAGAGGGTGCAAATTTCTCGTGCGCTTCACTTGGAAGAGGAGTGAACGGTTGCAATGAGAATTAAGCAAATGGGTTTTTCTTCGCGGCTGAAGGCGCATCGGCACTTGCTCACGTTGGAGTCGCTTAAGTTTATCGTCGAGTATTTAGTTGATGGGAACGCGAAGCAGGCGGCACTGCGGTCTGGGATTCCGGAGACGTATGCTGCGCGCCAAGGCGCTTGGCTAAAGAAGCTTCCGATTGTCGCTCGCGGAATCCAGGCGGAGGTCGACGTGCGAGATCTACGAAGGCTGCAGGCAGCCATGGAAGCGATCGAGGAAAAGATGCTATTCTGCCGAAGTTTGCTTGGTATCGAGTTGGATGAAAATTGATAATCATCGGTGCGCTCTAAAGAAATCGAATCTAGAAAGGTTCGATCGGCATTCGCAGCTTGCGGTGCCGATCGGGCAGAGGAAACTTACTTCTTTGCTTTTTCTTTTTTCTTTTCCTGCTTCTCTTTGGTCGTCAGCTTCTTTTTGCCTTTGCCTTCTTTTTGCTTATCCGCACCTTTAGCCATTTGAATTCTCCTTTTGCTAGCTTAGGAGCCTAAAGTTTAACATCTGTCACCTCTCATTAGGCAAGCGTCAGCTCTGCGTTTTCAATTCGTAGATTGCCCATTTTTGCGTCAATTTTGCAGACGGAGATTGGCGCCCCGGGAATTGCGTTTAATTTTTTTATGAAGTTTTATAAATTCGGCGGTTGTTTGGATAAATTCGGTTCGGAAATATAATACGAGGGGTCTAGACCCCAAACTATGACTAGCCCTACCACGGTCTAGCGGATAGTCTCAGCGCATGTTTGAATCAAATTTTTGGCGTGAGAAGCTCACTATCTATGCCCGCCGCTCGAACGCGATCGGGTTACGACAGGTATTACTGACAATAGTGCCGATGATCATGATCTGGGTCGGTTATGCTCTCAGCGTCGATCGGTCTCGCGTTGTCATTGTCCCTTTTGCAATCTTGAACACACTATTTATCCTTCGCTCCTTCGTCTTGATGCACGATTGCGGGCACGGCTCACTTTTCAAGTCGGCTCAGGCAAATCGCTTCGCTGGCTTTCTATTTGGCGTGATTACCGGGATGCCGCAATTCGTCTGGTCAAAGAATCACACTTACCATCACAATACGAACGGTGATTGGGTCCGGTACCGCGGGGTCTTCAACATTTTGTCGACCGAGCAATTCGCTGAGCTGTCTGAGAAGAAAAAAGCGCGCTATTGGCTCTTTCGCCAACCGCTCATTTTGATTCCTGCTGGCTTTTTCTACGTGCTCTTCAATCCGCGCTTCAACTGGATCGTGGGCAATTTGACCATGCTTCTTAAAATTTTGCGCCCGTTCTTAACGTTCAATTTTTCTGAAGCTTTCAATACTGCGAGACAGTGGGAAACGAAGTATTGGAAGGGCAAGAAAGATTATGCTCATATGAGCTACAACAATCTTGCGCTGATTTCGATTTGTTTTTTAATGTGCGAATTGATGGGGGCGGGGAACTTCTTTGCCCTCTACGTAGTTTCCACCTCGCTCGCAGGCTCAATTGGAATTCTGCTCTTTACGATCCAGCACAATTTTGAAGATTCCTATGCGACCGACACGGCTCGTGTGAATCATTATCATGCCGCACTCGAAGGAACCAGCATGTTGGTTCTTCCACCTCTATTGAATTGGTTTACAGCAGATATTGCCTATCACCATGTGCATCACTTATCGGTTGCGATCCCCAATTATCACCTGGCGGCGTGCCATAAAGAATTCGAGCAACACTTTACCGGAGTGAAGCGGGTTTATTGCCGCGACCTGCTAGGTACCTTTAAGTTTCAACTCTGGGATCCAGAGCGCCAAAAAGTCGTGGCTCGAACTTTCTAGTTTGGCGTCCACTGGCGCTGGAATTTTGTATCGAATTTAGCCAGCGAGAGCAACGAGGCTCATGCTGAATTTCGCAGCTTTCGACTATCTTTCTGCTAACCATCCTGCAGAATTTTTTTGCGAACTTCAGATCTTGAATTTCAACCTGGATTTCAGTTCGCTATGAATTTTAGAAGCTGAATTTCAGAAGCCCTCACTCCCCATTTCAATGACGCCCGTCAAAAGTTTCAACATGGGCTGGTGCCAAGAAATGTCACCTTCGATCTTGGTGAGCCCACCGTTTGCACAATTCCCTCAGCATTGAAGAAGCTTTTATCATTTGAATCCGGGGGGATTTTGAAACATCAGCTGAACAACCCGTACATACTGAGTTTAATTGGTCTCATTTTGATACAAGTTTTAGCTGGTTGCACAGGCCTGGATGCGGCAAAAAAATCTATAACTCTCGCGTCGCCGGGAAATTTTGGGGTGAGCAAATTTCAAAGCATGACGACAAGTGCAGCTATCTCGATTGAAGCAAACAATGTGTATTCACCAAACCTCATCATACAAGGTGGAACTCCGGTGATGTATTTCGGCGGATGGGACAACCCAGGTCAGACTCACGACAATATTTACCGTGCTGAATGTCCAGTATTAGGAAGTTGCCAAGGCGCAGCGCTCTTACTCGATTCGGCGGCGCTTGGGTTCGAGCATTTGAATGATCCTTCGGTTCTGCTTTTGTGGCCGCGTCCCAATCTTGGTGGGAATTCAAAAAGCGAGAACTCGCTCATGGGTGACGGTTTAGTAGTTTGATCTATGCAGCTTCGTCAAGTAACAGCT
>JAYVND010000509.1:0-4102 GCA_043758635.1 Bdellovibrionales bacterium | reverse complement strand
CTTCAGAACTCGAAGCTCGTTCACTTACAATCGGCTGGGTCGCCTCGCTTGCTTTTGCTTTGAGCTACGACAACTGGCAGTTCTCCATCCGCGAAGACGACGAACTCTTTCGCTATCAAGCGAGAAAGCTTTTACTCACTGCTTCTCATTTTATTCTTAGACAGTTTCAAGCCTGCGGTTTGCTCTACCTATTTCTCTTACCTCTTTTAATTTCAAGCGGTTGGCCAAGTACCTGGATTGTCCTGGCAAACGCTTTGCTGGCAACCCCATTAGGTTTCCTGCTCTTTCCGCTGGCCATCCTGTTTTGCAGTCTCAGCGATCTTCGAGCGCAGATTGACCAACTCGTAGGTCTCATCCTAACGGGGCTTGGAAACCTTGCGGCCCTGGTCCCAGCCCCCCTCCACTCCTCTCTTGTGAAAGGAGTGCTCGAGACGGGAGTTTCAAGAGTGACATATGCCGTTGCTATTTCTATTTTTGCACTTCTCTTAGAAGACATACTTCTCCACCCAAAACCACGTACACCAGTCGCTAGAGTTGATTTGAAAACAGAGCATCGACTGGATAAAACAACTCGACAATTCCCGAACCAGCAAACCACATGATAGAAATCTAAAATCGATGCATAAATTAAATCAATTTAATTCTACGCCGTCTCCGAGTCCATGGCCTTTTTTGGCGTCTTTGCTTTTGGCGTTGTTGCTTATCGCCTCACTCGCAGCGCACGCCACTGACGAGGGCCCAAATCAGCAATTGGTCGTTTGGAATGTCGGTCAGGGGCAGTGGGTCACTTGGGAGCACGATGGGATCTGTGAGCATTTCGATATCGGCGGGGAGCTCGCTCCTTGGAAGTTGATCGCCGAACATTGTCGGTCCAAAAAAAATCGAGCTCACTTTAGTCACTGGGATTGGGACCACATTGGCCTTGCAGCCAAAGCTGCGCGCCGATTCAGCGATTTCTGTGTGGTCGACTTCCCCAGAGGTCCTGCACCGAGCAAAGGAAAAGAAGCAATCCTCAGTCTGCCAAACTGTCAGGATGAGGCAGGTGGAGAAAAGGCTTTTCCAACGTTATTCCATTCTCATCAGATCTACTGGAAAGACTCGTCACCTATGGAGAAACTCTCAAGCAACGATTTGAGTCGAGTCTTCGAAGCTGGCGACGCAGTTATCCCCGGTGACTCTACTAAACGTGAGGAAAAATTATGGGCGCGAAGAGCCACCGACTTTCGGCCTCGAGTTCTTGTACTTGGACATCACGGAAGCCGCACCTCATCCTCTGAACTACTGCTTCATGCGCTCCCGTCACTCACCATGGCGATTGCATCAGCCCGCAAAGCTAGATACGGACATCCGCACCAAGAGGTGTGCGAGCGACTCCATGAGCATCACGTAGCACTTTTAAAAACCGAAGATTGGGGAACAATTCGCATCGAGCTCCCGTCATTTCACTCTGAAAAACGAGGAAGAGGCAGCGACCCAGTTGCGAATGCGCGCACAACAACTCCGGCGCAAAATAAAAAAGCCCGATCTAAGTAAGACCGGGCTTGGCAAGTGCTCTCAAAAAGGGATTCTCATTAAATGCATTTTATATGCATCTAATTAAATTCTTCTAATTACATGCATCTAATTAAATTCTACTCAATTAAAAAACTCTACTTCAAAAGCTATCCAGTATTTGAGAGTTCATCGAACCTTCGAGTTTAATACTAGCCTTTGTAAGGCTTGAATTCCATCTCAAGACTCCGAGCAACTGGCTCATAAGTCACGTGTCCACCGTAAACGTTCAAACCTTTAAACAGCGCTGGATCTTTTGCGATCGCATCTTCAACGCCCATGCGTGCGAGCATCGAAGCATATTTGAATGTCGCGTTTGTGAGAGCGTAGGTGGAAGTGCGCGCTACAACGCCAGGCATATTCGGCACGCAGTAGTGAGTCACACCATTCACATCATAGGTCGGATTGGTATGGCTCGTTGGACGGCAGGTCTCGATGCAACCACCTTGGTCAACCGCTACGTCAACAACAACTGAACCAGGAGCCATGCGCTCAATCATTGCTTTGCTCACAAGGACTGGAGCTTTCCAACCGGTTACCAAGACTGCGCCAACAACCAAGTCCGATTGAGCAACAGCCGCTTCAATGTTCGATGCATTGGAATGGAGAGTCGTCAAGCGGCCCTGGAATACGTCATCAAGGTATTCGAGGCGCTTGTGGTTTGTATCAAGCACCGTCACGTCCGCACCTAAGCCGACTGCCATGCGAGCGGCATTGATTCCAACAACTCCGCCGCCGATGATCGTGACTTTGCCGCGATTCACGCCCGTCACTCCGCCAAGCAAAATACCTTTTCCGCCGTGATCTTTTTGGAGATAGAATGCGCCAATTTGTGTCGCCATGCGGCCCGCAACTTCAGACATCGGAGTCAGCAGTGGCAGACTGCCGTCTTCCAGCTGGATTGTCTCGTAGGCGATCGACTTCACTTTGCGCTCAACCAAAACTTTAGTCAGTTTTGGTTCAGCCGCCAAATGGAGGTACGTGTAAAGAATTTGATTTTCGCGAAGGAGCTCATACTCGTCTGCGAGTGGCTCCTTCACCTTCATGATCATCTCAGCTTTGCCGTACAACTCTTTTGCCGTATCGAGCATTTTTGCTCCGGCAGCGATGTAGGCTTCGTTAGGAATCCGGCTACCTACGCCAGCATCTTTTTGAACGTAAACAGTGTGGCCTTCAAGCACCAACTGTTTCACGCCAGCTTCCGTCAAGCCCACACGGTTTTCGCTAATTTTAATTTCTTTCGGTACGCCGATAATCATCGCTTGCCCCTTTATAAACTGACTGTGGGTGGGATTTAAGCAAAAGAAACCAGCTCTGGCAAGCGGGCAAAATCGAACATCAAGGCTGGAAAACGCACGAAAATTTCTATTTTTTAAAGCTCCATTGGGCTTCGGGTGTCCAGCTTTCCCAGTCCTGGAACTCAGCGTTGCGGGCAACTCCGGCACCTAACTCCAATAGACGGTAGGAGTCTGGACTTTCCAGAATCTTTCGTACAAAGCGCGTGGTCACATCGTGGCCAGCTTTGTGCAACACCACGTGCCCCATCAGCGGACGTCCAAGTGTCACCAAATCACCAAGTGCATCCAAAACTTTATGCCGAACAAATTCATCCACGTAACGTAAACCATCAGGATTTAGAATGGAATCTTGGTCTAACACAATTGCGTTGTCGAGGCTGCCTCCCAGTGCAAGACCTCGAGCCCGCATCGCTTCCACGTCTTTCATAAAACCAAAGGTGCGCGCGCGAGAGATTTCACGCACAAATGTCGTCTCATTCACGTCGATGTCCATGCGCTGCTTGCCGATTTTTGGATGTGGAAAATCGATCGTAAAACTGACACGCAGACCATTGTAAGGAACAACATAAACATGCTTGTCCTGGTCACCAAAGAAAATAGGCTGGGTGACGTAGATATACTTGCGCGGTTCATCTTGGTCAACGATTCCCGAGCCGAGAAGCGCTTGCATAAATACAAATGCGCTCCCGTCGCCAATCGGAATCTCTGGTCCCGTCAATTCAATGATCAAGTTGTCGATCCGCAAAGCTGCCAAACTCGAAAGGCAATGCTCGACCGTCGAGACCGAAAACTCGGGCCCACCAAGAGTTGTCGCAAGGGCGGTTGCCTTTACATTCTCTGCGCAGACCTTGAGCGAGGGTGAACCTGGCAAATCAATCCTTACAATATGCACACCCGAATCCGGTGGAGCCGGTCGGAATGTGAGTGTGGTCGGCCTGCCTGTGTGTAAACCAATTCCATCTACTTTGACTCGGCTGCGGATGGTGCGTTGTAAAAACATTCAAATTCCTCCATGATACCAAGCTTGCCGAAAAGCTGAGAATGCGGCGCTTGAATGAGTCTTACCAATGAGTCCTACTTTAGATGGGAAGAATTTAAAGCAAGCCTGGTGCCAACCTTTGAATCACACAAATAATCGCCTTTTTCAAAATATCTCGTTCGCTGAGACCGCTAGGTCCCCGAATTAATTGATGAAAATAATTGATCGGGTTGAGGCCGAGATAGATCGCTTTTCTGCGGAGTCTGGAGATTAT
>JAYVND010000508.1:0-4112 GCA_043758635.1 Bdellovibrionales bacterium | reverse complement strand
AAGCGAAGGATCTAAATCCGCTTCCGGCGTTCCAACGACTCCAGTGCCATAAAATGAAAGCTGCATGGCTGAGCCACCGTGCTGCTCAATTAAGTTTACTGACGGATCGGTAGCGCCGTAAAGTTCAAAAATAGTTCCGCCATACGAGCTGTTGACGCCTATTTTTACATTGGAGTTGTGAAGATAGTCCGTGTCGATGGACCGGTTATTGTAGTAATTTTGGACAACCGAGCACCACTCTAGCTCTGCTGCCTCTGTTGAAAATTCATCACAGCTGTGTACCCCCGCGTAGAGTTCACCAATCTGAAAATAATAATTTCCCGATGCATCCGGCCGCAATCCATTCGCGACTAGCATAATTCCGTTTGCATAGACTGAGCTAGGAAACGAGATCATCTGACCGCTCGCTGGAAGGTCTGCGGCAAGTGAAGCCGTCGAAATAAAAATCCAATTCCCTGAGGAATTTGAATAGTAAATCGAAACTGAGCTAGGCACGTGGAGTGCCTTCCCATCTACGATTCTCGGCCGAAAGCGAATGAAATCAGTATTACGAAAGCCTCCGAACCATTCAGCAAACCATTCGTTTGCATCCGCACTTGTATGTACCGTGCTTGACCAAGCCGTAGCTGGATCATCATCTATTGCACTTGATGAGTCCCATGGAACGGTCGCACCGTTGCATCCACTTGCGCATGAGCTGGCAGCACTTGAAAGGCGAACGTGATCGACCCCTGGACCGGCCTTTCGAATTCCGGGAATGTCTGACTTTTGAGTTGTCAGTGGATGCGGAGGTGTCGGTGCCGGTGTTGCAGAATGGGAGACCGCTCCCAACTTCGAACAGTTTTGGAAAACGGTTATCATAAGAAAAAATGAGCCGGCCGCAAAAAGAAGACGTCCAACGATGAGCATTATTCGCTTGTTGTGCATAGAATGAAGTCTATCACCGTCGGAGGATTAAAATCGATGAGTCGTGCGCGAAGTCTCAAAATGAGAACGCTTTTTTGAAACTTCTGGCCCGGTTTCAGCCTGACACATGGATCTTGCGTATTGTTTTACCGGACATTGCCCCTCCACTCAAAATCATCTACCGGACATTGCCCCACCACTTCACTGTCGCCCGGCCCATGATATTTTCTTGCGGAACAAAACCCCAGGTACGGCTGTCGCTTGAATTGTCGCGGTTGTCGCCCATGGCAAATAGTTGGCCCAGTGGGACGGTGATTGGCCCAAACTCTCGTGCGCGCCAACCGGCCTGCAGTTTCGTTTCGTATGTCGACTCATCCAAACGTTTTCCATTTACGAAAATTTGCCCTTCCTCGGTGTAAACGATTTCGTCCCCCGGGAGTCCGATGACGCGTTTCACGTAAAAGGTGCTTTCATCTTTTGGATACTTGAACACGATTACGTCACCTCTACGAGGAGTCTCGAATTTTGAAATCCAGGTCTTGGTGAACGGCAGGCGCAATCCATAGGCTAGCTTGTTCACAAAAATTCGGTCGTTCACTTCGAGTGTTGGCTCCATGCTTCCTGATGGAATCACGTAAGCTTCCGCGACTCCCCAGCGGATCGTTAATGCCGCAAGAATTGATAAAAAGAACGAACCTAAACCTTTAAAATTTTTCAGATTTTGCATCACCATATGATCTATCCTTTGCAAAGTTACTTATTGTGAAGTACTGTTTGATAGACCTAATGTAAAGTTTAGATGACATAATGTAAAGCGAAAGTTGCATATCTGACATGATTGGCGGACAGCTTAAGAACAAACTGAAAGTAGCGAGAGTAACCAACGGCGATCTAACGCAACAGCAGTTAGCAGAACGGGTGGGCTGTTCTCGACAGACAATCATCTCAATCGAGGGGTCGAAATTTGTTCCTTCAGTTGAGTTGTCATTGCGAATCGCAAAGACTCTCGGAGTGCCACTGGAGCATATCTTTTACCTCGAGGAGAGTCTTGATGGCTGACTTCAATTATCTCAGGTTAGCGCTCTTGTTTACGGTCATTGTTTATCTCATCTAAGAACACTTCGACGAGCAAGAGACGAACGATGAGCGCGAAGTGCTGATAAGGCTCAAAACTTTCGAGCTCGTCCATAAGATCACCGTAGTTACGCTCTGCTTGATTGCAATTTGGTATTTTTTCTTTCCGACTATGAATGCACTTTATCCGCTGTTTGTTTTCGCTTTTGCATTCTTGTATAGCGAGATCATTGGAAAATTGTATTTCCGCAGGAAGCTTTGAAGGTAGGATAAGAAAACGCCCGAAATTTTAATTCGCGCTCATTCGGCAGAGCAGTCCCGGGGTGGGTGTGGAGTGCGTTGAGGTGTGGCGTGCGGTGCGGAGTGTCTCACCAGCATCATCGTTAAAAGCATCGCAGATGATTCGGTGATGACACGATTGGATGATCGTCGGAATTTAAACGCGTAGCTCTCGACGGGCCTACTCCGCGGCGATAGACTCTTCCCAACTGGCTCCGCCATCGCGAGTGTGCTTAATGACATAGGCACCTTTCGCGGTTGACCAAGCGATCAAATATCGACGATCCGGCTCTTGGCTGAGCGGGTAGGTGAAAACCTAACACTTATCTTCACCCGTGCCGATCTTAAGGAAGAGGACCTCGGACGAAAAAAAATTTGAAGACACAATGGCGGAATTCGATCGAAAATGCCCTGGCAAAGAATCATTCTAAAACAGGAGCCATAAGTCGAAGATGTTCTTAGAGAAATGTCGGTCTGAGACAAGTGATGTTTGTTTAATTCAACAAACGTTGGTCGCTCGCGAGAGAAAGACTTAAGCAGCCGACTTCCATGTGGCTGCACTGACGGCGCAGGCAATGCTGCGACCGAAGATTCTGGGGAGAACCGACGAATCGCGTATGCGATTCTTTAGTCGTCGCCCATTCCAATGAAGCATGTAAGTACAGACTTCTCAGAACCCTTCGAGAGAGCACCCCAAAGTGAATCTTGACCACCGTCATACGGACCCGCTTCTTGCACCTTGGCTACGATTCCAGATGCCGAATCGCTATAAGTCGAAACTCCGTTCTTAAATTCGCCTTTTACTGAAAAATTGAAATTCTCACCTTTGAACTGACCAACTAAAATGAGCGCTTGTTTGTCGGTATCTAAGATGACGGAGAGCTTATTGCCCTTGGAATCTTTGCAGTTGTATTTTGCTTGTTGACCCACCCATGCATACGACTGTGCTGAGGCTAATACTGAAAACAGAACGATTGTTGCGGTAAAGCACTTCACTTGCGGTTCTCCTTTTGGGTAAGTTTTAAAAGTATCTAGTGGTCGAAGACGGTTTACATCTATCGTCGGCAACCGAATACTTCCAATTGTTTACTTGCAGGACTAATTCACAGCAATCCAGGTGCCAATTGAATAGTAGTGGCGGGGCAGCTAAATTCGAATTGGGTAATTCCAGCATGTAGTCTGTTCAAATCAGCAGCCTCTGCGTGGGGGCCGCAGCAAATGGATCTCGAACGCCGGAAAAATTGATGCACTCAAAGAATTGCCGAACCTGAAGAAAATTTGATGTTTGAGAAAGGTGGAATGTCTCGTTGATTCGCCGAGCAGCACAACCGGCGAACGTGTAAAGCGCACCGGTCACTCACATGAGTTTACTTCATTCATGTTGAAAGTTCGCGTCTCTCTTTGAGTTCGGTAAACGCATTTGCTTTTCGCTTTTGTCAGCACCCTCTGAAAATAACCCAAGAAATTTGAAAAGCGAAAATTTGCACTTAAGGCGACAGCAGTCGAATGTTCCAAAAAGGACTGTTTGAGAGTTCGCAGAGAACTTGTCCCGAGCAAATACCTATCGAATAAACTGAGTTGGCACTGACCGATGGGGCATCAACCGCTACCCAATTTAAGCCGTTATTTGCGCTCTTATAGATTGTCGGTACTGCCCCCTGTAGGGCCGTTGCGTAAATAATTCCAGTTTGATCGATTGTGAGGCGCGGCGCACCGCTTGTGGATCCCGGTGCTGAAATTGGCAATGTGCTCCATGTGGCACCTTGATCCGCGCTCCGACGTACGGAGTACTGTCCTGAGACCGATGCAGCACTAAACAGTTCACCCGTCGTGGACTTCGCGACAATGTTGCC
>JAYVND010000507.1:0-12509 GCA_043758635.1 Bdellovibrionales bacterium | reverse complement strand
GTGGTCAAGAACCGGGGTGAGAGTGGGACGGGCTTTGAGGAATTTATGAGGAATTATTTTTAATTATAAAATGAATAGATAAGAGAAGAGAGATGAAGAAGGAGCTTATTTGAAGTGATGAGGATTTAGGATCTCTGTGATTTTTTAAATGAATTCGAAGGACTAAATTTAGAACTGAGTGAAGCTGAATTTATTTTCGAATCTTGTTAACATAGCCGGCTAAGGTAATCAGTTGCCTCGCTCATAGCTCGAGCATCGCCTGCTCATGCCTGCGACTTTCGAAATCAATGACCATCATAAAAGTCATTCACGTCACGCGAAAGTTGGATCCAATTCCTTCTTGACCACGGCACGGTGTGTTTTTAAATCTCGCTCGAACACTTGTCGAGCGTCCCTCGATCTCCAACGAATGCAAACTCGCTTCCAAAACTTATGTCACACACTGACAAGACATTAAAGATCATTTCTCTCCGATTGCTATCGTTCGGTCGGTTACGAAAAGTCCCATGGCCATTTGTGATGAGTCGGTTGTCCGTCAATCACGCAAACTCAACTTCATGGCAGCCGGTTTGAAGCGCATGCTCGCGTTTCCTCACGTCACCTTTGCGATCCTCGTGAGTCGCGAAGGTCTACGGAAAAGAAAGAGTGCGAGATTGTTCTGTCATTCGAAATCTTCTTACGACAGCCTTTCACGACTGGCCCAATTGCCGTCACACCGGGAAGCGAGAGACGGCCAAATCTCAATCACTTGACGACGCATGAGAATATGAAGAGCATCTGAGTTCGAGCAATGCGGCCTGTGTCTGATCTCTCCTAGTAGGTAGGAGTTTTTGAAATCCCTACACTTCACCAGCCGCATTGCTTGTTCCTTAATTGAATTACAAGTTTTCTCAATCTTTTGCTTGAGTCGTTGGCCGGCCAACCTTTGAATCTCTCGGATGCCACGGCTTAAACATTTTGGTCTAATCCTTGGCTCAGACCTTGAAACTTGTCGGTGCCGTCGAACAAGTGAGACGGAGACTGCCGTCGGTTACCCAAGACTCCCCGCTCTTCACGATTTCAAAGCTTTCAAATAGAAATCCCCGTCGGCCATTCTGCAAACTGGGCCACCCGCTGATCTCATCATCCCTGATGTTGATGCTGTCTGGCGGTGGAGAAGGGGGAAGGGGGAAAGAGAGCGCTTCGTAAGCAGTTTGGCACGTCGACAAGCTGGACATTTCCGTTTCAGACACGATGGATATACATAGAGGTGCTAAGTTTTGGGCTCGACGGGTTCCGCGCAAATCCTTGAATATCTGGGGCTTTTTCGACAATCTACGAGAATCTGCTTTGTCTGCGTTGACCAGGTATTGACGAGGTTCTGACTAGGGTTTTGGTAGCCTTTTGATAGGTAAATCTCTCTAATTGACTTGCCTTTTGAATCTCCATGGATCGACTCTGCCTCCCACCCTAGCTCTATCCATGACTCAAGTAAGATGATATTATGGACTCCGCTATTCCTTGGCTTCGCTTCAAACAATTGATTCGCAATGAACTGAGCGATAGCTATCCCATCACAAAGCCACAGCACGGTATCTACTTTTTCGCGATCGGCATCGAAGTAGTAGCCCATCTTCATGTAGCGGATTGTCGATTTGTAATTAAGCTCGACCTCGATTGCAATTGTCTTTTTGATCTCACCCGCTTCAAACCGGATGTAGCCATCAGGTATATGTTCATAGTTTTTTATCGCCCACGACGGCAGCAAAGACGAGTCCACGGTCTGAAGCTGTTGCTCGCTAAGAAGCGTCACTCCTTTTGGCACTCCGTAAACGAACTCTCCCAAATGGAATGCGGTTGCAATGTAATCGTGGTCAACACTCTGTGCTGCAAAGCGGAGTTGTCTCGTTTCGCCAAGATCATACTTGATGCAGTCGAAACCTTTTTTGGAAAGTTGGATGACTTCAATCTCCAGGCGCCCGACTTTGCGCTCAATGAGATAGCCTTCATTCACGAGGCGCTTGATTTTCCGGTAGCTACCGAGCTTAGAGATTTTTGAAAAGACCATTTGAGAGGCAAGAGGAAAACTCAAGAGCTTCCATTTCCATAGGATCCTCATGAGCATGAAGTCGATCTGCATGAGCGGTCGGCGTCGTCCCTTTTTCGGTCGCTTGCGAGCTTTCGGTTTTGAGAGTTTTACTTGTGGGGCTTGAGCCTGAGGTTCAGTTGCTTGCATTGGGAGCTCCTGAGATTTTGATGAATTGGGAGTAAGCTTAAAAATAAAAAGGATTGCGAGCCGGCGCACTTCTAAGATGCACCGGCTGGATTTGGTTTTTCGATCGAATGTGAATTGAGACTTAAGTTAAAGACGTGGGACTGAGCCGACGTGAGATCCAGAAGTTGGCAAGTCGCCATTCTCGATTTTTTGAATGGGCAGAGTTTAGTGGCGTAACTGTTCGCAACTGGCCCTACGACACAAGCGAGTGGAAATTCAGAAAAAAAGGTAGCGAGACAATGCCTCGGGATTCAGTCAGTGGGGACGAGGGACAAATCAATTTTGTGATTGGCGTATGAGTTTGTCAGAAAGTTTACGCATCCTCCTAATAAGTGTTTTGCATTATCTATAGTTCAATGAAGATAATGAACGAAATGAGAACGTCACAGCGGAACTTACCAAGCAAACTTAAGCCTTTGGACAAATCGAAAGTTTCTCGAAGGAAAACCGTTTTTGAGAGGAACACGATCAAAATCGGACAGCTCTCCAAAATGACCCGTATTCCTGAGGTGACGCTAAGGTTTTACGAATTTGAAAAATTGATCGCTCCTTTAAAAAATCCGGATCGAGAAACTCGGCACCGCAGGTATGCCAGATCAGTTGTGGCCGAAGTAGAATTCATCAAGCTCTGCCGCTCGGCCGGCTTTTCACTCTCTGAAATCAAATCGATGCTTAAGCTGTTCCGTGGGTTTAAGCCGCCGGCGAAACTCCTGATGAACTCAATTTACCGAACGATCGAAAGCATCCGCCATCAAATGAAAACACTCGAAGAGGTGGAGCGAGTGCTGTTGCTCCGAATGCAGTTCCCGCAGGGTGATATTGAGGAGCTCATAAATGAGAGTGAAGGATTTTGGCGTCTCAAAGGCTTTGCAAATTCTGGGAAGACGAAAAAATAAGGTAGTTTTCCTTTGGCCTGGCAGCCATTTTCCCCCAGCCGCTTAGCAACCCCTCGAAAGATCGCTGCGATATCGCAGCGATCTTGAAGCGATGATCATCTCAAGTGACGGCCTCTGAACTTTCTAAAAAGCTAAGTAGATCTCGTAGCTTTCGCAATCTTAGACCGCCACGATTTTTTCTACTCCGTAGCCATTGGTATTGAATTTCATCTTCTCAACGGTCGAAGCTGGATTTGCCTGGCCCATTTTGAATTTCCATTAACCCTAGCCTTGTTGGCAGATTCATTTTAGAATTTGGCAAATATCTGTGGGTTTGAAAATTTATTTTTAAAGTTAAGAATAGCGATCTTAAATGCCACTAATTCAAATAAAAACGCGCCGCTCGTTAATTTTAGTGGACCAACTTAAGCGTCTGGATACTTAAAAATCATAAATGTCGTCACCGAGCCCTCAGGCCATAAACTGCATTATTTAAATTATTGTGACATTCCGTCTCGATAGCGAGTTTTTGGCAAGCTGACTTACAAAGTTTCGAATGTGCGACTACTGCCAATCGCTTTCAGATAAAAACTCCGCGAATGAAAAACAGAACCAACAGCACAAGTAGGATTGCAATGAACTTCCAAGGAAACTGAGGGCTTTCACTTTCCATTTTACTTTGCCTTCAGGCTCTCGAGGATTTCGTTCCGGCGCTTTGGCCAGAGCTCCATTCGGAAATGTTCTTTCAGAAGTCTGTCCTGTGCGGGGCTCTTAGGTTTAACGACGTGATTCTCGGGAGCAAGTTGTGATCGCAAGTTTTCGGAAAGTTGTTCGAGCCAAGTCTCACATTCGAAATCCATTGCCTTTGACTCAAGCTCCAATCGCCGAGCCTTTGCGGTTTCTTGGGTTTCAACGAGCTGCTTCAGCAATTGTTCCTCTGGCGATTCGATGTGGTCGAGGGGCGTTTGGCCTTTGCTCAACTGCTCAGCAAGACCAATGAAAAAGCCGCGAGCGTTTTTGATTTTGGTTTGCGGCATTTTTAAATACTCGCCGAATCTGAAAACCAATTGTTCCAAAGCTTCCGGCCGAGATGCGAGGTTCGGATAAAGTTCTACGCATCGTGAAAGAACCGAGCGAGTGATCCCTGACGACTGCACTGGACTAAAGTCTATGAGGCTCATCCAGTCCAAGTTTTCAGAGTTTGGCTGAGTAGTAGTAGATTCTTTAATTAATAAATTACTACTACTACTAGAGAGGCTTGTCCTCGGTTGTGTCCTCGGTTGTGTCTCCACTTTGTCCTCGGTTTGTCCTCGGTTTGTCTCCACTTTGTCTCTAGTTCCATTGCGAAGCAACTCTTGGAAGACCTCATTATGGAGCTCATACTTTGTCCAGCCGCCTCGACCATTTTTGAATTCGATACGCTTAAAAAACGATTTTGTTTCTAAGCGTTGGAGCGTCTTCTTTACTGAACTGACGCTGGTTTCACAGGAATATGAAAGGTGTTCAAGCGTGACGGGACCTGTTGACGAAGATCGAGCGGCACTCGTCATCTCAAAGAGAAATACGACAATCTTTCTTTGCAAGCCAACGAGCGACGAAAAAGTAGGGTTTGTCTCCACTTTGTCCTCGGTTTGTCTCCACTTTGTCTCCGATAGTGTCCTCGGTTGCGTCTCTACTTTGTCCTCGGTTTCAAGAAAAGTGTCTCTAGTTTGAAGACAGACTGTCTCTACTTTGTCCTCGGTTTGTCTCCACTTTGTCCTCGATTTAGATTGGCCTTTGTCTCCACTTTGTCCTCGATTTGTCTCTAGTTTTTTTTCGTTTGAATCAGCATCGATGCCGGATTGTTCGTTAATCGACTCAGCAGGGTGGGCCTGCACAGGTCGTGAGGAACTAACATTTAGGCGGGGAGACTCCGAATATTCTTCTTCGAGATCTGCTAGAAGTGAGGCTGCAGCTAGTCGGTTCTTGTCACTATTACTGTTATGCCGTGGCTTCATTTAAAGAGCCTTTACGATTACGACTTTTTTGTTTTAGCGCCTTTGGAGATTCAAGGGAGACACCGTCAATCTGTTCAAGAATTTCACGAGTGAAATTTAAGTATTGGTCTGCAGCGCGACTTTTCCCAAGATAGTGGTAAATCGTTTTTTGCCGTAGCTGAGCAGTTTTAATGATGCTGTCGATACCAATCGGTTCGAATATTCGTACACGATCTCTGAAGTGATCAACAACCGTCGCGTAAATGTCTCGAGTAACGGCCGGACGTTGATCGAATATAGTAGGGAGAACGCCAAGGACATTAATCTTTCGTTCGTAGACCTCTTCAATTACTCTTACCTGGGCAAGTACCGAAGTAATACCGGACAGGGCGAATGGGTCCATGGTCGCCGGAATAATCAGGTGATCAACAAACGTAAGAACGTTTTGAGTCACAGTGTTGAGCGAGGGAGCACAGTCGATAACGACGTAATCCCATTCATTGCTTCCAAGAGCTTTGAAACGAACCCGCAAAGTTTCTTCTCTCCTCGGAAAAGCGACCATTCTTGAGTCTGCCTCTGCGAGTCTTTTAGAAGCCAAGAGAACATCAATCTTAGCTTCGGAAGAGGTATCGATCTGATTGACTGAGCTAGCACTGATTGACTGCCCTTCAATCAAAAATGAAGCGAAGCTTGCCGTAGCTTCGGAATGCTTGAGTCTGAAGTAAGTTTTGATTGAGCCCTGGGAATCGGCTTCGATTAAAAGCACACGAGCATTCGGTTTATGCACTAAAATACCAGCAGCAATATTTACTGCTGTCGTTGTTTTAGCCACGCCACCCTTTTGATTGTAGACCGCGATTGACTTCATTTTGAGCCTCCGTGCTGCTCAAATTGCAAACCATCGTGCCATCTGAGTCACGAAAAAATCCGCAACCCCCTGTGTCATTTAAAATTACGGTCAAGTGCTTTCGTCGTTTTTTCGATTCTGTGGCGGTAGGCGATCTATTTCCGGAAACTCGCCTTCAAAAGTTCCAAAAAAATTTGAGAAGTAAGCGGAGCGATCTTGGCGAATATCTAGTTCACATGTGATCACTTCAACCAAAAACTCGGAAACAGATTTTCCTACCGCCGCAGCTTCGCTCTGAATCCGCAACGCAATCTCGTCAGGCACATCAATATTCAGTTTATTCATGTGCCTCCTAAGCAAAAAGCTATGGCTGGTTATCATGTTTTGTTAATTTTGAGGCGACTTCCGCATATAGCTCTTCGACTAATTTTTGACTCTCGCGCAGATCTTCGCGGTCTAAATCGGGAAGTAAATTATAACGACCATCGACGGCATAAATCTCTAAAGCGTCGAGTCTTTCAAATTTCGGATCTAACGTACCACCAGCGCCTTCAAGTGCACCGCGGAGGTAACCCATCATATGACCTTTGCGGAACGCAAACTCCCCGCCGTGCAGGTGAATCAGGGTTTTAATCAGCTTCTCTGATGCCTGCTGCAAATGGAGTCCGCAGTTCTGGTGCTGACCTTCAAACGCCGATAATAAAACACTCGCCTGGAGATCTTTTTCAGCAAGTTCGAAAGCAATTCGAGCTCGATCTAAATCGGCCTTCGTCACATGGCCTCCGAATGCTGTTCGTCCAGCTCTAGATCTTTTGTGTAGATGGGGATTCCTTCTTTCACAGCGATGCCAGAAATCGATTTCTCATCGTTAAATTTTTCTGCAAAATCATCGAGTGAAACAAAGACGGCATCAAAGCCGTCGCGAATTTTCTGTCTCGTAGCCTCAACGTAAATTTCGCCGCGCTTAAGGCTATTTGATTTTTGACCAACAATCATAAGATCGATATCGGATTCCATCGTCCAATCTCCCCTAGCCTGCGAACCGAAAATCCAAATCTCCTGTGGGTCGTAGAGCCTTTTGATAATATCGACGAGAAGAGTGATGCTCTGCTCTTTTGCAGGATTAGCGGGATAGTACTTCGACCGAGAGATCACGATTTTGCAGCTGACGGCTTGCCCGAGGGCTTCGAGATTTTCGGAAGTTGGATGTGATGAGCCTGAAAGAATCTTATAGAGGTGCTGGCGCGAGAGACCGGATCGCTTTGCGACGGTTGATATGCCAATGCTGTTAATTTCGTGGGCGAGCGTTTGGATTAGATTTTCCATATCAACACCTCTAATATCATTTTGTCGCATAAATGCGACACTGTCAACATCGTAACATAATCACACCTGCGACACTGTCACACAGCTACTACCCATGCGAGCGCACCCATCTCTCATAAAAACGAGCTTACCCCTCACCTCACACTTATAGGACATAAGTGTGAGGTGAGGGGTAAGCGTTTGATATTGCTTAGTAAATTAAAGAATTATGTTACTTGTTGGATTCGGGCAAAACGAGGATCGTTAAACGTACTTTAAAATAAGTTTTAACGAAGCTGGGGAAAACCGGGCCAGTGTTCGATTTCATGGAACGGAGCCGGGCAATTTCGCACATCGGAGCCACCGGAGCGCCAGCGACGAGGGGTTTAACTGAGCTATTTTTCTGATTCAAGCTTTTTTGCAATGACCGACTTCGATTGCAATTTTCATGTTTCGCGGTGGAGACACAAATTTATACGGTTACGTCCTCAATGACCCAATAAACTATATTGATCCGAGGGGCCTCTTTGATGTTAATGTGGGCGGAACTACGATTGTCATTAATAAAAATACAGGCACCGCCGCTGCAGCCGGATTTGTTTGTGGAATGGTTGGATCAGGTGGAAACCCTCTAGTTGGAACTGCTCTAGGGTTGGCAGCAGGTGCTGTAACTGGGATAGCCCAGGGAGCATTAGGTGATATTCAGGCACAGGTAGGCTCAGGATCACCGCCTTCTAATTCAACACCGGTCTCGCCTCCTCAAGGGCCTGCTGACCGGCCGCAGATGTGAGGTTGAAATGAGAGACCCAGTTTATAAGCTTTCAATTAACATGATGCTGCTTGTCGCACTCACCCTGTTTCTACTGGCCTTAAGACAGCCCATAGTCCATTTATTTAGCTTTGCTTCGAGTGCTAATTTTTTTAGATGGTACACCGTCTTTGCAATCGCGATCGCACCGATTGGTGCAATCATAATCGTAATTCAAGCATACCTACGTTTAAAAAATCTCGACGTTCACAACTGGAAGCACAATTTCTTTGCTATTTTTGTAGTTGGAGGTAGCTGCTACACAATGTGGTATTTGGCAAAACTTCCATAATTCAAAAATCATGGACTTGATTAAGAAAACGCGGCCCATATCGCTTAAGCCCTGACCCTGTTAATCTCTGCGAATGAATAGTCGAATTGAAGGAGTTAACAAATTTGGCAACAGCGAATTCGATAATAAATTGCTTGCAACAATCGGCTGCAGATAAAGCTGTTTCTTGGACCGTACAACAACAAGAAGTTTTGGTGGCCAAAAACTATAGTTTGCGGCCACCTTCTTTTTAAGCCTAAAATCCCAAAATCTCCCTAGAGAAAAATTTCGAGATTTTGGAGGGTTTTTGGCCACCTTGAACAAAAGCAAAAAAACGCGCGCAGCATTTTACGCGAGAGTTTCAACACACGATCAAAAGACCCTCCCACTTCAAATGAAGCAAATGAGGCGATATGCGAAAGATCGCTCGCTCGAAGTTGTGCTTGAAATTCAAGATGTCGGATCTGGAGCGAAGGACCGACCAAAGCGCGAAGATCTCATGAAGGCTGCACGCCGGCGTGAGATCGATTGCGTGATCGTCTGGAAGCTGGACCGATGGGGCAGATCGCTCGTCGATCTTGTTGGCTCTCTCAAAGAGCTTGGCGAACTCGGTGTAGGTTTTGTATCGCTCACTGAAGCTCTTGATCTGAGTACTTCCACCGGACGCGCGATGATGGGTCTCTTGGGCGTCTTTGCAGAGTTCGAGCGAGATCTACTGCGAGAGCGAGTAAAAGCCGGGATCTCGCATGCAAGATCTCTTGGGCGGCCGCACGGACGGCCTAAGACTGTTGCGCTTGAACGAGAGAAGATTTTAAAGCTCAAAGTGGCCGGCAAGAATCACTCTGAGATATCTAGAGAACTCAATATTGGACGCACTTCGGTCAGAAGAGTCCTGAATCTTAATTGAATAGATGACCGCACGATGATTAATCGTTCGAAGATAAATCACTTCTACCAATAAGGAAAACTGGATTTTGAGCTTTGAATATCCGTACGAATGAATCCCTATAGACTTTCGAGTAAAATCATTAAGTTAAGAGCGACTGTTTCGATTATGTAAAACACCGATCAGCGTAAGGGACACGGCTTGATCGGCGAACTTTTGAAATTTGATCTCTAGCTATCAGATTTCGGACGTTTTTTCTCAGCATGAGCCTCGACATGCTCGATCACTTTATGCAAACTGTCGCGCGTCTTTTTCATCGCTTTAATCGCAGTATCAGCGATTTTGTGCTCTCCGCTATCAACAGCGCTTTTAACACGCTCTTTCCAGTCCGAATGATCGTCTGTGTGTTTCTGTAGAGTGCTTTTTACTTTCGTCATGTCTAGCTTTTTTGCTCGAGCCATTTTGACCTCCTTGGTCAAAAATATGTTCTGTGCGCTGAAAGCTATTTGCAAGGATGAACAGCAATTTCTTAAGAAGTTTTGCTTCCATCATCGCTGCGTCTCTGACCAAGATTCACCGCTACCTGAAGTTCATTCCTTCGTAAAAATGAGATCGCAAATGGAGGATCAAACTGCGCAAGGCGCATCGGCCCGCTCTCCTCGAAACCTTGCCGGGTGATCCAACCTCGCAGTTCTTCACGCTTGGCAAGAATATCGTGGGCTTTTGCTGCGCCTGAGAACTTCACAACGGCGGCAATTATCTCGTCGCATTCAATAACTTGAAGTTTCGGATCGGTCGGAGATGAAATCTGATCAATCGATTCTTCAAGATAAAAAGAGGTATGCCAAAGTTCATTTTCATGGTGCTCATACACGGGCGCGGTCATCGAGAATTTTTCATGATTCTGATTGTGCCCTTTTATATACGCAAATAAGTCGTGAAACGACTGCTCAGACGCTTTCTCATGAAGACCAGGTCTCGCGACATGAAGTTCTCGATGAGCCGAAATCACACGCAGCTCAAATTGCCCATCTAACTTGATCGAACGGCTCGGAATTTCGCGCTCGGTCCTAACGCCAAAAATTCCTACAAGTGCATTTGGTAGATCTTTGAATTCAAAATTTGATTTTGGCGTGTGTATTTTCACTGGAGAACCCTTAGCTCTCGCTGCTCTGCCAATCAATCTCGAATAAAAATGTAGTGAACTCTAGAGAATTGAGCGCGAATTTACAGGAGTTTCATCAAGCGTCTTGAACATGCCCGAGTCAGATGATTCACTCCGCACGACACTTTTCGATGGAGCGCGCGGGATGAACTTGAGTGATCAATTATTTGTTGGAAATCTCCAGTCTCTAAGCCTCTACGCAATCGTTGCTCGCAAACTCGATTACATGATCGCTGAAGAAATGAACGCAAAATCAAATGGGCTTTATCAATCAACTATCACGCAAGTCGAGCGACCGCTAATTGAGCTCGCACTCGAACATTGCGGTGGTAACCAGCTTCGTGCGGCAAAACTGCTTGGAATCAATCGAAACACCCTAAAATCTAAGATGGACCAACTCAATATCTGTCTGCGCTAAATCTGCATTTATTTTTAGTAATCAAAAGCTGATGATTGTTGGTGTGATAATCTTGCGAAGACGTTTGTGGCTAAACCTTGGGAATGTTTGCTGAGAGCAAAAAATGAATGAATAGCTACTTTGCTCAAAAGCCGAAATACAAACGAGCTAACTCAATACTCAAAATCTGTTTCAAAAATAGAGAGACGGGAGTTCGCTACGCTCCAAGGTGCCGGCCGGTATGTGAAGCATACCTAAATCTTAACAGGAAATTCGATCCGTTTCGCCGCATCACCTAATGGGGAGCGGGTAAAGCGAAAATACTTTGCACCAGTGTTAGCCTGTTAAGAGACCCTCGTTTCCAGAGGCCCAATTGCCTCAGCATCACGACTGCATCTCTCCGATCAGACCGTTAAGCCTGACCTTGCAACAAAAGTAGCCCGCGATCGCTAACTCGACAAGTTTAGGTTCCATCACATAACTCATAGGTGGAAATTAATCCGAAATTCTACGTCTACATGACTCGATTGAGAAAAATTGAAACACTTTGTACTGCCTGGCCAAACGTCCAAACTCAAAACGGCAACGAGGACCTGGAGCCCGTCTTCATCTCTTTACCACGAAGAGTGAGTAAGTGGCCAATGTCGCGATTGACCTTGCCAATTGCATCCTCAATTTAGACGAGAATGTCGCCTGAATATGGACTGGAGGACTCTTCAGGTTTGAACTTTTCATCTTTTTTGAAAACTCGAATGATTTCGAGCACTCGAAGAGTGCGCGGCACGCATGATATTTTTGACTGCATACCCATTGGGCTTATCTTTTGCGACTAGTGCGAATGCGATGCTCAAATTAGATGGTTGTCCATGGCATACTCATTTGAAAAGGTGCGACGCTTCCTCTCAAGTGTAGGTCTAATCTCAACCAGAAAAGTCGAACAAGAATCGGCGCGGCTCGTTTGAAAAATCAAACAACGAAAGTCTCAATCAAGCGCCCGATGATTTTCGCGAAGCCTATTTTGCTGGTCTGATCCCAACTCATTTTCAAGTTCTTCGTATTTGTACGATTCAAATTTAAGATTCTTCTCAAACAAATGGAAATGTTCTCCACCGAATCGTGTTCAGTCTGACCGACATGACGGCAGCTTGAAGTTTGCAAATCTCACATAAGCGACGGCACCCTCGCAATTGGCATCACCCAGTTAGATGCTGCTGCGTTGGACAACCACGTAAATATTTTTTCGCATCATTGCCGCTCACACCTGCTTGTCGTGATACCGATTTTTTGGACGCGACACTTAAAACTCGTATCGCTAGTGAAGCGGAAAAACCGCGGAATTTTCGCGGACAGCCGTCCGCCGTTTTTCCGCGAAAATTCCGTCTAAAAAACTCTCGATTTTTAATGCTCAACCACAGACAAACGTAGTTCATTTCAAGTTGTGAAACAGTCAATTCAGTCGGGACAATACCCGGGACGATCGCGGGATTCACGTCCCGCGATCGTCCCGATTCGTAAACCTCCAATTCGTTCAAATTCACCAAAGGTCTTCAAGGGATAGCGCCCGTCCCACTCTCACCCCTGAGCGTGTGCTCTTCTTGACCACCCCCACCCAACGAGTTGGTTGAAGGTGGTCAAGAACCGGGGTGAGAGTGGGACGGGCTTTGAGGAATTTATGAGGAATTATTTTTAATTATAAAATGAATAGATAAGAGAAGAGAGATGAAG
>JAYVND010000506.1:0-4130 GCA_043758635.1 Bdellovibrionales bacterium | reverse complement strand
AATGCTGACACCCTTCTGTAGGCTTCCGACTGCCGACTCCCAAGTTCACGAATCGTCATAAAACTGAGGGAAATTCCTCCCGCAAATACCAAGCCGAGTGTGAGAATCAACGCCACGTCGGTGTTTTGAAAGTCCTGCATTGACGCATCAACCGCGGCGAGCAGTGCTGCCGTCAGTGCAAAAAGACCTGAGAGTTGGCGCAATCTTGCTTGCTCAACCAACTGATTTTGGAAATAAATTTTTTCGCTCGTTCTGAGCAAAATTGACAAGGCTACCGTAAAATAAGCAGCGGCTCTTACCCAGGTAAAATCGGTCGCAAATGGGTCAGAGGGAAGGAAGCTCGCGAGCGAAAAGATGATAATGACAAAAGAAAAGAAACAGCCGACGACCTGACCCCGAAAACCCAAAGCCAGGAACATGAGCGCCAGTAATGCTTGAGTGAGGTTGGTTGCAATGGCAGCATGGTCATGGACACCTAAAAGGAACATGCCCAATCCTACCAAACCTAAAATTTGCATCATTTGCGTAATCTGGAGAAGAGAAGTAGCAGAACGTTGCATGGTCTAGAAATCGGCTTTTTCAGGAGTTAGCATGAGTCTAGGACCGTCAATCCTCTCTAGTAAGACGATGACTATCGTAATTCGTAATTCGTAATATTCGAAAGACCGAAGGTCTGGGCCGGATCAACTCAGTCGATGTAGCTCACCCTGCACGATTATCCATTCTGCACGGAGATCGAGCAACAGCGCGTCGGCTTTCATTTTTCCTGCAGTGGCCGACATTCCCGCGCCAGCAATCGATTCGATCGCCTGACAGATCGCTCCAAGCCGTTCAGCACCCAACGACAGGGCGCTCGATTTCAAGCTATGAGCTTCTTTGCTAGCTGCCACAAGATCGCCGCTCGCGATCTGTAGAGTCAAAGAATTCATCTTGCTGGGTGCGGTGCTCAGCAGAATACCGACAATCTCCGTAATCATATCGGGCTCTCCCGGAATCTGGAACGAGCGAAGTTTTTCGATTAGTTCGAGGTTCAAATGTGACATTTTTAACTCTTCCATCGTCAGCTCCAGTTCGAAGAAATTCTGCAGAATAAATCGAGTGCATTTCTCATTGTGGTCTAGCGCGAGACTTTAATCACTCTGTTATCCAGCTACTCTAGTTTAAATTTAAAAACCATTCTTGCAGGCGCTTTTGCGATTGTCTATCGGCTAGATCCAGAGCTCGATCGCTGATCGAAGTCCTCCGAACCTAGTAAGACTGCTTCTTCGCGGCAGCACGAACCCAATCCGCAACTCGTCTCGCATCAACTTTCGAGATCTCCAGAAATCGCGTCTCAATTGTGAATCCCGCCCCCGACTCAGGATTTTCGAGACACGCAATCACCGTTAGTTTTGGCGCAGAGATTCCGATCTCCTTGAACATTGTACTTTCAATTTCAATTTCAAAACCGATCGGCACTTTAAAACTTGATTGAATTGCAAGGCCGGTCTCAGTCAGCGTTTCGATTTGAACATTTAAACTCCACGTCGCTGCAAACTGAACATTTGCTGAGCCCTCACCTTTGCTAGGAGAAGGAGAATTTGGTGCATTCGCTGTTGGCACCACACGCCCAGATTTCAACAAGAGGTCTACTTTTGATAAAAGGAGATCGTAGTCAATTGGTTTGACAACATAATCGTCGGCCCCCGATTCGAGAGCACGGATCACATCTTTTTTCTCACGCCGACCAGTCAGAAAAATGATCGGAACATTCTGGTAGGCACCCGTTTTCCGAAGGTTCTGAACGAGCTGATAACCTGACACGCCGCCAGGCATATTGGCGTCGGTTATGATCAAATCGAATGCATCTTTATTGGCAAAATCCAGTCCGTCTAAACCGTCTTTAGCCTGTTTGACCGAATGGCCTTTGGTCATAAGCGCAGCTCTGACGGTCATGAGGAGTGCACCGTCGTCATCGATGATCAGAATGTGAGCCATTAAGCTTCGCCTTTAAAAATCGTCTTCATTGTCTACCACTCCACTGGGTCGCAACATTTGCCCCTTCGACCAAACCAGAAACTTATAAATCCCGAACGAATTCGCAAGTTCCACTTTGAGGCGCCGCTCCTGCGCAGTTTCGACAAAAGTTGCCGGCGAAAATTTTAAGGGTCGACCTAACTTCTTAGTTCTATAATCCCGCTCGGTGATCACCTTGCCAGTTTGCCAGTCGTATCCAAATGCAGCCAGGCCCAGGCGAATTTGCTGAACCCCGCAGCTTCCACGAGCCAACTCTAACACTTGCCGAACCCAGCTCATAGGCGCAGTTTCACCCGCCACACCTCTGCCTGGCACAGAATGCTCGTAAGCCATAATCACAATTTCATCAGCGACGTTGCAGATTTTTTTCCAATCTTGCCCCGCCGGTCCATCCCATTCACCAGGTTCGTGAGTTTTTGCGTAAACGGCAACCGAGATCTGGAGACTCGTCCTGCCTTTTGATTTTTTCGAGAATGATTTTGCGTTTTGAGTCGATTGGTCTATCTCCGTCGACTCTTCATCCATTTTTTTCAACTCTCGAATTAAGTTTACGATTTTTGGAGTGAAATGGGTTGTGAGCTGACCAGTTATATTTTCAAAATCGATGAGCAACACTTTGCATCCGAACTTGCGAGATAAAGATATTATGTTGCGCGCGAGTTTCTCCGAATCCGTATCGATCACCTGCGGATTCCAGGCACCGTTTTCTAAATTCTGCCAACCACAGATGCGCATCATTGGGCGAAGATGGTGAAGTCGCTCGCAATTTGCAGACACATGCGTCTCTCCATTGCCAGTGGCTTCAAAACAAAATGGAACATCCTGATCACGAACATCTGTTGAAAGTTGGACCGATTCGTCGGGATCATACGGACTGATCGCAAGCCAAAAATCGTTCGCGGATGCATGGCTATCACGAACTTCGAGCAGTCCATTGGCTTTGATGATGAGAGCAGTGAGAGCCCCACTGAATTCTTGACTGAAGGCACCAGCGAGAGCTGCGATAATAACGACGGTGAGGACGGAAATTCCGAGTAAGAAACCGGCTCGGCATCGAATCCAACTCGAGTCGATCACGCCACGCGCACTAAGATTTTGGCAATCTGGTTGATGTTGCGATTGAGCACATCGTCGTTGGCATAACGCGAGAAAAAATGAACCCGGTCAAAGAGGTGCGCCAGGACATCACTAAGTGCCATATAAGTGACGGCCGATTTTTCTTGCTCAACATTGAGCAATTTCTCTGGCCCATCGAAAAAAAGTTCTGCTTTTCGGTCGTCGACAGCCAAAAACTCTTTGATCTCAGACTGAATCGACGAAAGATCTTCGAGATACGGCAACCGCACAACAAGTGCCGACTTGATCTCTAGATATAAGATCTGACCTGTTTTTATAAAACCCATATCAAAAGATTGAAAAAACGTATCCCCAGGGGTGAAAGACATGATGACGACTTTTTTCCCGTCTTGCAGGGCGACCTGCAAATCATTTTTCATACGCTCATTCACTGACTCTGAATTACGCCCAATGAAGACTCTTCTTGCCTTGTCGATCGATTGCACGTCGGTGTTCATTGCTTCGAGCAGCAGAGTAATATCTTGGCTAATTTGGACGACATCGATCGGCTTAGAAATAAAACCAGCCGCACCAGAACGATAGGCGCGTGCGCGAGATTCTTCGTCAATCTTTCCGCTCACACAGATCACCGGGATAGTAGCCAAAATCGGATGACGTTTAAGACGTGCAAGAACCTCATACCCGTCGATGTTCGGCATGCTCAAGTCTAACAAGATTAGATTCGGCTTGACCACTTCGGCTCGCTCGATCGCGCGCGCTCCGGATGTTTCACCGACGACTTCGAAAGACGCTCTCAGTGCGGCCGCAAGGATTTTCTGGGTCACCAAATCATCATCTACGAACAAGATCTTCTTCATGAATCGACGACTCCTTGCATGATTTCGCAAGCTGCGAATCAGATCCTTTGTGGTTCATTCAGCACGCTAGATCTTTGACCTTTATCGGCACTGCTTTGCCGTCCCTGAAGTGCAAAAGCACCTTAGTTTACGCCTTCGACCTCGGACTTTGGTCGCATTCGGAAAGCACTCCTCGACGAA
>JAYVND010000505.1:0-4131 GCA_043758635.1 Bdellovibrionales bacterium | reverse complement strand
CGTGCCTGCCGTGCCTGCCGTGCCTGCCGTGCCTGCCGTGCCTGCCGTGCCTGCCGTGCCTGCCGTGCCTGCCGTGCCTGCCGCGCCTGCCGTGCGCGAGTTGAGTCGAGTGCTGGGTCGTTTGTCGGTACGATCTCCAGAGCGGCTTTCGCTTCGACTTTCACCGAGGGCTGAAGTGCGTGCGCTCCCACGGGAATCGGAACGGACATCTGGACGAGCACCGAAAGATTTTTTTGGTCCCCGCGATGCCGCGACTTCGCGTGCCGAAACTTTTGCTTTTGGCGCCGGGCGTGGACGCTCCGCCAAAGGATCTACTGCCATCAGCTGCTCTGCCATTTGCATATCACGCTCAGTGATGAAATTGATCACAAGCCCCGTACGCCCAGCACGAGCGGTGCGACCAACTCGGTGGAGATAATTTTCCATCACTTTCGGCATGTGGTAATTAATGACGCGAGCAATTTGCTCAACATCGATTCCGCGCGAAGCGAGGTCAGTGGAGATCAAAACATTCGTCTCGCCGTCGCGGAACATCTTGAGGTTGCGGCGACGATCGACCTTATCCATTTCGCCCCGGTAGATGACGTGCGCGACTCCCGACTTTTTAAGATCGGCAGCGAGACGATCACATTGCTCGCGCGTGTTCACGAAAACGACTGTCGCTCCGTCGATCGGCTTTTCGAGAACGCTGAGTAAATTTGGGTAACGATCAGCGTCGGTGATGCTGCGTTGACGAGTTGTGAGAGTCGGCACCACGCGGTGGCTGCCTTTGCTGCGAATGACTTTGGCGTCTTTGAAAAGATCTTGAATCAAACCTTGAACCGCCGTCGTGATCGTTGCGGAAAAGAGCGCCATTTGGCGATCGTCAGGGCATGCTCCGACGATTCGTTTTACGTCTGGCAAAAAGCCCTCGTCGAGCATCTGATCCGCTTCATCGAAAATAAGTGTGCGTATGTCGTCGAGACTAACGAGCTTGCGGTCCATCATCTGAATCAAGCGACCCGGAGTTGCCACTAAGATTTCGAAATCCCCGGTGCAGCTACGACGAGACACTTCAAATGAAGTTCCGCCTAATACGGTGCGGACGCGAAGGCGCGTGGTGTGTGTGAAGGGTTTAAATACTTTCGAAACTTGCTCACCCAGTTCACGAGTGGGAACGAGAACGAGGGCGCGCGGTGCCGATTCCTCTTTAACGCCTTGACGACTCAACTCCATCGCTTTAAGCGCGTGGAGGATCGGCAAAACGTAAGCGAGCGTCTTACCGCTGCCCGTCTCTGACACGCCGATCAGCGAGACATCGTTCAGAAGCATCGGGATCGCACGTTTTTGAATTTCGGTCGGCACCGTGAACTTGCGCTCGTCGAGTGTGGCCTGGAGAGTCGCGAGCAAGTGAAGGTCGGCGAAAGTTTCGATCATGGGGTCAGACCTTTCAAGAAGTAGCGAAGGAATTGATCCCCGCAGTCACGGTAATTGCGATGATCAGGGCTTCGAAAAAATGCACCAATTTCAGTTTTCGAAACGGTGAATCCGCCACGAGCGACGACGCGAATGATATCGGTGTCTTTGAGCTCAAATGCGACGCGAAGTTTTTTGCATACGATGTTATTCGTGATTCGATTTTCGATCGGTGCGGGCGGACGAGTGTCGTCGTTCCCCCGTTTGAAAATCACCAGACCATTTAGAAACTGCGACATCACGCGATCGAGCATGGTGACGTAATCGGGGTCCTCGTCGCGACGCAGATATTTATCAAACTCTTCGCGAGTGATTTTCACACCACCGAGCGCAGCGATTTCGACGAGCTTGGTCTCGTGGACGTTGAGAATGTAGCGTATGCTACGAAGCATATCGTTATTGGTCATAGATCGTGAGCCCCAAAATAACAGCTCGAGCTACCATGCAACGCACTCAGAGCTCCCATCCGTTATTCGAAAAATGCGGGCAGGGACACATATGAACACATTGGCGCGATCGATCGCTCGGCTCGAAGTTTTGACGAGTTGTAGTCGCTTCAAGCGAAAATGGCGAGCATTGATTGCAGGCTGGGAGCTTCCATTCCATCTACGCACCCCCAAAAGCTCCGAACGGAACGTTATTATGAACGAATTACATCGCTGCGAGCGCCATTCGCTCATCGCCGGAAGGTTACGTTGGCTTTTGACAACCTAGCTTCGCGGAAGAGACGATGGGCTGAAACGGATTTGCAGAACCGAGGTAAAATGTTGAAGCAGGTGGTTATTGGAGTTGTCTTTATTATCGCGCTTTTTTTAATTGTGGCCGCATTTCAGCCGGGTCAATTCAAGATTGAGCGGACAACGCTGATTCATGCAGCGCCCCAAATGATCTTCGCGCAAATCGACGACTTTCATAATTGGAATCGCTGGTCCCCTTGGGCGAAAGTTGGGCCGCAAATGAAAGTTATCTACAGCGGAAAACCTCTGGGAATCGGGGCGATTTACAACTGGGATGGGATGGATAAAGTTGGCGCAGGCCGCATGGAAATTATGACAAGTCTTCCCGGCAAACGAGTCGATATCAAAATGGACTTTTTTAGACCTTTCAAAGGTGAAAACCTTGTTGAGTTTGTGATCACACCTGGGCCGACACTCGATACTCAATCGCTCTCCTGGGCAATGTCGGGTCCTAAACCATTTATGTCTAAGGCTATGGGGCTGATCTTTGATTTAGATAAACTTGTTGGCGACGATTTCGAGCGCGGACTGCAGACACTTAAGCAACTGTGTGAAGCCAGCCCATTAACAACGCAGTGAGTGTTCCGACCGAGATCAGAAGCCAAAGCAGCACAGCCTGAAAAAACGGGCGAAACCCGACCGCTTTTAGCGTTTCGCGTGTCATACTTGCGCCGATCAAGAAAAGCGTAACTACAAGCAGCTGTCTTGCGACGGCTTCGATAGAGTGACCCGCTTGCAGAAGCGTCGGCACGAACGTTACGAGTGCGGCCGCCAAAAGAAATCCTAAGATAAACCAGGGCTTTTTAAATTTTCCCTTACCCACCTCGTCGGTCGGTGATTCGCGTGAACGCAGCCAGCCAATGACCAGTGCCACCGGAACAATCCACAGTGCGCGAGCAAGTTTTACAGTTGTTGCAATTTCTAGAGCTTGTGGCCCGTAATGCGAGGCCGCCCCGACCACCGAGCTCGTGTCATGAATCGCGAGCGCCGCCCACAACCCGAACTGCGCTTGGCTCAAATTAAAATGATGACCAATTGCCGGAAAGATGAGGAGAGCGACCGCATTCAGCATAAATACGGTGCCGAGTGCAACAGAGGTTTCGTGACTTTTGGCGCGAATCACCGGTGAAACGGCGGCAATAGCGCTCCCGCCACAAATCGCAGTTCCGACCGTGATCAAAAGTGATGTGCCCCGCTCGATCTTGAACAATCTTCCGAGCGCGAATCCCGAGGCGAAAACAAATGCGATTGAGATGACCGTGTAGCCGATCCCCTGAAACCCGACTTTTCCAACCACCAATAGATTCATCCCAAATCCGAGTCCGATGATCGACAAACTCAAGAGATGAGGAGTCAAATTTTTTGTTTTCGCCAAGAGCGGATTTCCGAGGATCAAAGCAAGCGCAACGCCAGCCATCAGGGCTCCTGCCGGACTTACACCTGGAAACAAGCACCCTATGCCACAGAGAATGATGAATGCGGTCCGGGCTTCAGCCCTCCGACTTTTAATCGGATTTGAATTTTCCGAATTTGATGGAAGAGTGGACATGTTTCCTCGCCAGGCTCAGTGAGCGACCAAGTTGGAGATCAGCTTGTCAATTTTTTCAACACTTGCACAATTGATTCTTAAACTCACGCCAATTGATCTTTTCGTGCGATGCTCTGACAAATGCTGCGCGCTCAAGCTTCGTATCTCGGTGTGCCTAGACCTTTGACGAACCCGCGCAGAATTTGCGGAGAGTGTATGACTTCAATCCAAAATGGTTCGCAGCGCCTTCTATCGATTGTGATGAGTGTATTCGCACTCCAGGGTTTTTCAACATCAAGCTGGGGAGCCGCAGCTCAAATGAACAAAGTGAAAGCAACCGAGAATAATTCCACTCGAAGCGCAGCTTCCGCCTCTCATTCATTATCAAACATGCCACTCATCATCGGCCAC
>JAYVND010000504.1:0-12533 GCA_043758635.1 Bdellovibrionales bacterium | reverse complement strand
TGAGCGCACGTGCGCTGAGTAGGTACTTGTTCCATTGTCGGCACGATGAACGCCGTGTCTCAGGACGGAATCTGTCAGAAGACGAGACTTTGCTCCGGAATCTGCTTATTAGCGACCAACTCCCGAAAACGGGGGAGATGCAGAGACTTTTCTAAAAAATAAGGTGCCGTCGTACCCTTCGATGGATTCTCGCTCCGCGGCAAAATACGTCTGGAAGCTGACCGCATGCGAATACACTTCCGGAAATGCGAATTCCTTTATCGGCCCGCAATGTTCACGGACATCATCTAAGCATCCCCATGACTCTCCGCCACCGTATCTGGCGAGAATATTGAAGACTGCTGAACGCGCTAACATGAGAGAAGGCGACTGGGAATGGGTCAACTCGTAGCCCATTGGTCGCAGGGTGGGGTCGAATTGAAATCCTATCCTGGTCGACCCATGAATATTCCCGGTTAATATAACAAGTCTGTTTTTAGGATGAGCGCTCATAAACTTAAGAATGTTTTCTGCCATTTGCGTGTTCGCGTCCTGATTACCGTTATAAATCTCCGGTGAGAAAAACAACACTCCAACGTCTTTGCACTTGCGGACAGACCTGAGTGTATCAAACATCGCAAGGCTGCTTCGACCGTCGGGATAACTTTCCTCAAAGTGGGGCATTTCACGCAGGTACTTGTCATCGCCCGTTGCTAAGTAGGTGTTTATCCACTTTTGATTGTCGGTAGATATTTCGAGTGCAACTGTAACGGGCCCGTTGGTTGCTAGATCACAGGCAAGGTTGAATCCAGCCAAAGGCGTCTGCACAGTTCCGTGACCCTCTCCAAGGATCACTACCTTAAATCGCCTTAGCCTGTGCAGCAACGATAAGGGGAATTTCAGCGCTTTTACTTCAACAGCGTTGTGGCGAAGATATACTTCGGTCGCACAAAAAGCCGGAACGCCGAGAGTCAGTGCACAAGTTAACAAAACGATTATTTTCATGAGTTTGACTAAGCCTCGGCATGAGATTTTCCAACTGAAATCCTCGGTGGTGGATTTATTGCTAGGTCGCTAATCTGAAATTCGGCCGGTGTGCTGTAAATACAGTGACTCTGATCCTAACCTGTCACCGATTTCGCTCCCAATAGCGAACGAGGCAGACCAAATGAGCTTCCGGAGCAATCCCTCGTCCTCTGAGCATAAACAAACAGATAAGAACCAGCGGTCCGCACGTGCGGACCGCTGGTTGAAAAAACTCTATCTCATCAACGGCAAGTACAGACGCAGCGGCAAGCAGGCACAACTTTCATCTTGTCAATTGCACGCTTCGCCTCGATGAATTTTAAAATTCCCTCTTTCGAAATCGAGTCTTGCTCTCTTCTCAAAAATGCGACAAACTTCTGACAGAATTCGTTTTGGTATTTATCAGTGAAGTCGACGTCACCGGTAAAATGTAACAGAATGTTTCGAGAGAGAACGATTGGCCCCGTTCCACGATACCCCCACTCGATATCTGAGAGTCCACAGTACGAGCGCGCAATCGGAATGTTTGCTACCTTCACATTCCCATATCCCCTCATCACGACCACATCACCTAACTCCCCACTTTCTAAAAGCTTCGGTGCTTTCACGTCTTCCAGTTTTCCATTCACCCGCATCCACAACGATTCAATATTTTCCAAATTAAAACCCTCTCTCGGTAATGGACTCGCACGCAGAACGTTCACAATGATCCTCGGACTCAATCTTGAGTCCCTCCTTTCAAATCGTGATTTCAAGTTTTAACTTCTCCTGGCACTCCCGAATGATCTCTCTCGCACGCTTATAGGTGAGCTCAACGATTTGACTCGGATGGATTGGGACCTCACTTTCTCGAGTGAGCTCGTTCACGATGTAGGCGGCACCATTTGCAAAGCCTGCCTTTCTCCATGGGTCAGCACTCTTGTAGTCCTGGTAGAAGGTCACGACGTTAATCGCATCGGTTAAAAGCTCAAGGCTACTCAGTCCCAAAACCTCCATGATCGGCAGGTACTCATCAGTCGCAACGATGTGAACCATCTCGTGCGTAAGATGCATCAAATGCTTGGCCCGATTCGATGAATTTACAAGACGTTCAAATCCAGGAGTCATTCGGATTTTCCCAGAGTCAACCTGTCCACCGGCTAAGGCCACGACGCACGCTTCTCGGAACTCGCTCGCCTCCCTCCGAAGTGTCGGTAAAAAAACCAGAATCGATCTCTCTACAGAAAGGTCAGGCTCAAACTTCATGGGCGGCTCGATTTTGCAAACCACCCAATTCGTTTCGCGCTTGGTCTCATTCACGTTTAGGACAAAATGAATGGGCACCCCACGCCAGAACCCGAGCTTGCGAACCGTCTCAAATACCCGCTTTGCCAATGGCTCAATCTCTGTAAGAGAAAATCCCATATCCCGTTCGACCGTTACTTCGGCCTCTTCGCTCACCCAAAAAGAGTAGTGCCCATCCGGATGACGAGCGACTTTTCTTGATGACAAGTGCGGCGTAAAGATCAAATTACTGGGATTGATTCCACTCAATGAGATTGCTGCGTCCATCCGCGCATCTGAACTTTCTGGAAAAGCACGTCTAATGACTTTTAAAATTTCTGCCATTATTTAAAACCTCCCATCAACGTTTTGGTCATTCTGGCTACTGTCTTCCAGCCGCTTTCGCATCACCGATTCTCGTTTCACAACTTGTCGCGACTCTCCCTCTCTTTGGCCGTTTACCTTCAACAAAATCTCTCGCACCTCACTATCTGAGAGATAGTTCAAGGTCTCCTCTCGACGCACTTTCACAACCGCAGCACTCGATGTCGGGTATTTGCCAACCATCACGCATTCGCCCACCGTGAGAGAGCGAATTGTGTTAGGGTGAATCACGTACTCATCCACTTCCTTAATGGACTTCATGCCCGTCTTTTCATCGCCAAAGAGCCAGTTTGATTTTGCTTGCTCGGTTACCTCCTTCGTTCTCTTAGTTCCGGTGATGCCGGCAATGAGAGCTGACGAATCCGGAAGCTTCTGTAAAAAGCCAAACAGGGTGGACGTCGCATTCATGAGTCGTCTTGCGAATTCCTCACTCACTTTCGATAAGTCCGCGATCTCCTGGTGCGCTACCACAACACCAATCTTCGAGCTCCGAGCGCGGTCTAGGAATCCGATGAAGTCCTCGGTTGCAAGATCCGCAAACTCATCGATCACGACCGTAAACGGCGTCCGCTCATCTCGAGAAATCTCGTTATCGATTCGGGCCGAGACCGCCTTCAAATCTTGAAGAATCAGTTTGCCTAACGCTCGAGCCGATTCGCCGTAGGTCCGAGAATCAAGGAGCACATAGACGATCTTTCTCTCATTGATCGCATCAAAGAGATCAATCCCGTCATCTGAAACTTTCAGAAGCTTTCCAAAATCCGAGAGCATCAGCGATTCCAGCTGTGATCTCAGACCTTGGAGCGACTTCCGGTTCTCAGGCTTTGAGAGGTACTGACTCAATGAGATCAACTGCTCGGTTGTCTCCTTTTCTTGAAGCGGAATTTTTTCAAGCAACTCTTCAACCGCGGCCACATCCGTTGCGCACCGATAGATGGTTGAGAGATCAAACGCCTCACCTCGCTTGTCTCGCACCAAGGTCAAACCCTTTAGGATTTTGATGAGAAAGCTTGCGGCTTCGTTTTTATAAAACTCCTCACTCCAGTTCATCGCCCCCATGATACGGTCCTTAAGCTGATTGGCTGTCCCTGATTTCACAACGTTGTAGGGAGTTGAGAATTCTGGATTCCCGCACGAGAAGATCTTTAAATCATCCAAGCGTCCCGCACTCTTCGCGATTGAGACCACCTGACGGATGGTTTCAAAGTCAGCCTTCAGATCAACGAACATCACCCCTTGGTTGGATTCGATCCGGTTTCTTAAAACGTGCGAGAGCAGAACACTCTTCCCGAACCCTGAAGCACCGACGATGTGGACGTGGTGATTGAGTTGATCGCTCGTGAGCTTTACCGCGCGGTTTTGCCGACCCTTTTCGTGGCCAACTAAAATCGCCGGCGCCGAATGCAACGCCACCTCCAAATCACGCCCGTTCGTTTTGCTTGAGGCCAGAGAGCTTGAGTTGTTTTGAGCCAATCTCGATGCCATTCGGTTTTGTTTCAGATATTCTAAAATCGCGAAAATCATGAACGGCATTCCGAAAAGTACGTGCACCTCACGAAACCAATACGGCGCATGCATGAAGATTGTAGCTAAGCTTGAGAGCGCAACCGATGCCATTGAAGCCGACGGATAAGCCATCCCCGCGTAACGAAGTGGCATGAGACAAAGCTTCAGACCTTGAAAGACGAACCCTCCACGACCGGCACCTTTAAAGTGCAAGAAGAGAAAGCCCGCAATTCCGGTCGGCCACATGAGCCATGCCAAAACCTGAAGCGTATGAATTTGCACCGAGCGGATTTCATGCTTACGCGGAAGCCACTCATTGATGCCGCTCACAACCGATCCCACTTGATGACTCGTCCACGCTTCAAGATCTGTGAACAACACCCCTGGAAAATGGCTTTGCAGAAAGCCTGGGCTTCCAACAAAGAATACGAACGTGAGAAACGAGATCAAGACCGGCCAAATCAGCTTCTCTCCGTTCGGCTCCCCGTCCTCCATGTAGGCCCCGTACCAGATGAGGCTCAACGTGAACCCACCGAGTAAGATCGGCAGCACCATCAAGAAGATGACCCCGACGACTCCGAGAACCCCGATCATGAATAAACGATCGATTTGCTCGTTACTCATGCCCCCATTTGAATTTCCGTTATTTTGATCCGCCATCAAACCACCCCCTCAGTTGTTGTTGATAAATGCCGACCCGTATCAATCCCGCCGCTCACACCATTCAAAGAGCTCACGTTTTTCATAAGAAGCTCCTCCAACCTTTCGATTCGAAATTTGCCCCCGTATTTCTCTGTCAGTTCCGTCAGAATTTTAAAAACGCTCTCGTGAACCGTCACAAATAAAACTCCCCTCAAACCTTGATCTCGTTTGCGACTATGATGTTCCCCATGAACCTGGCTTTCGTTTTCTCTCATCACTTCCACGTACTTTCTGATTTTGTCCTGGTAGCGATCACGACTCTTCACCGCGATCTCAAGTTCAAAGGCCACACTCTCCCCCAATCGATTCCGATAGATCGCATCCGGCTGGAACTCTCGAGCCAAACCAAATGCCAAACTGGTTTCACTCTTAAGTCTTCGCTCCGAGAGCCAATCGGTCGCGCGCCCCTCACCTTCGAGTGCAAGCCTTGCCTCCATCACAAGTCTGTCGTGTTCGAAAGTTCGAATGTCGATGCGCTCAATTGGACGCACGAATGAGCGCCCTTTTGCGAAATCGTTGATAGGACGACTGCCGTCGGTCATGTGAGACGAGACCGCGGTGGTGAGATTTGTTAATGCCGTGTGTGCCAGATCGGTTGCTAAATAGAAGCTTGAGCCTGAGAACGAAACTTTACTTACATTGAGATACCCATGGCGTTTGAGATGAGACAGACGCTCTCTCGCCCACCAGTCAGATCGACTTTGGGTGCCCGCTTGGGTGATATGAAAAAATTTGACGTAGATGCTCTTGAGCGAAGCAAACTTCATCTCAAGACAGAATTCGAGGACCTTTAAATCCCTCTCTGTGAGTTGAATATGTTTGAGCGCTGCGGCTACTTTCTGATTTGGATTGTTCTTAAAAGCACGCTTTTGAATTTTGAAATTTCATTAAGACCTCCGGTTGATAAATTGATTTTTAAACTCAGATCCCTCGCATTTTCTGGTTCTCATTCTGGACTCCATTGCCCATAAAAAATTTCACCCATGCAGACCTACTGCACCCATTTGGACCACTCTTTCTTCTCTTCTTTTTTTCCCTCCTCCTCCTCTTCTTCTTCTTCTTCTCTCTCTCCTACTACCCCTTACCCCTTCTTCTCTTCTCCTCACCTCCCTCCTCTCCGTTCCCCACCACCTAATCTCGTAGAGAGTGGGTGGTGGGGAACGGAGAGGAGGGAGGTGCCCGCACAACACCTGAGTCATCTTAAGCAGTTGCGCGCATCGACTCACCCAACCTGTCACCCTTCCGTCTGGTGTCGCTGTTTGGGTGTTTGATTGGGTCATTGCGACTACGAAATTGAGCGGCCTCACAGCTGCTCAATTTCTGCATTTTTAGGTTTTAAAAGTTGGCTCGAATTCAGGGCTTGGATCTAGATCTTGGAATCAAACATCTCAAAAGCCCGTAAGCTTTAAGCTTCGTTTGATCCATATTTATTTTTGGGTCGCAATGGCAGTCAGCGTCGTTTTATTCGACGGCATCTTGCCAGTGGCTATTGCTCTCGATGGTCGAGAGCTTATTCGTTCTGGTGCTAAATTTTGCGCTTCGAAATCAGCTTTTTCAAATTCTGGACGAATCGGTGCGTTCGGGACTTATACCCCAAAAAATCACCCAAGCCATAGAATTGTGTTGGGTGTGAAAACGTTACAGATCCCATTGAGCATCAAAAGGGATCGCTGAAGTTATGAATTCAAAACTTAGTTTCGCAAGCGCGACGGCTTTTTGAATTTGGCGCTCTGATAACTCTTCGATTTCGGCGTCAGGGTAGCGGTATGAAACGGCGAACGGGTTTAGAAACTGCGCCGGCTCTTCTAATTTTTTAGCCATATTCGAATCTACGCTTTTAATTAGCCCGAGTAACTCGACAAGATTATGCGTTTTCTGAAATCTAACTCCGTGATAAATCAGAAAGCCTTTCATCGATTTCTCGACGGCTTGCTGGCAATGGTAAGCAATCTGAGGATAAACTCCGTTTGGCATTGAGGACAAAACGAGTGCCGCTCTTAAATCTCCGTTTGCAAATTGAAACCACGGCTTTGCTGACGCTTTCCGTTTGTCAGGCAACATCGAGGATCACTCCTGTCGTGGCGGCGGCCTCTGCAACAGAGCCGAATAGCTCACGCCTTATCTCAAACTCTTTTTGAGTGTAGACAATGATGTCCGCCGGTAGAAAAATCTGATTCCTGATCATCAATCCGCTAGCCTCTTGCATGCGCTCGAGTCTTGTCTTATCTGAACTTTCAACGATCAGAAGTAGATCGTAATCACTCTCTGGCCGAGCTGAGCCATTGGCCCGTGAGCCAAAAAGATAAATCTGCGTTGGCTGAAAGTGTTCTCTTAGAATCTGCAGCAATTGCTCAAATTTTTCTTTGTGAGTAATGGTCACGTCTCACCTCGTAAAATTCGCGCGCGCTCTTCGGGCCAAACCTTCTCACGAAAATATTCGCGGAAAACTGCAAGTCGCGGTTGACCTGCTGGAGCATTCTTAGCAATCGGTACTGCTTGAAACTTTTCATTATCGACAGTTTCGAGATTCCACTTTTCAAACGCATCCTGAAGCAGCGCGTCATCAAAACCCTGCTGTTCTGCTCTCTTCTGCTTCGACAAAGCCGCATATTCACGCATTAGACGGTCTGTAGGCGTCTCTATGTGGTCGAGTGGGGTGATACCACTGGCCAGTTGCTCAACAAGCTTTATAACGAATCCTCGTGCGTTTTGGATTTTAGCTCGTTCTTTTGGATTCTTAAAAAGCTCGCCTAGACGAAAGGCGAGCTCCTGAAGTCCGTCGACTGAAGCATTCGGGTGCAACTGCAAAGCCCGTTTAAAAACATCGTGAGTAATGCCGAATTCCCGAAGTTGCGCCAAATCAAGTGCTCCAAGAACATCGAGGTTTATGAGCTGAGTAGTAGTAGATCCTTTAATATATAAATCTCTACTACTACTAGGAGCACTTGTCCTAGGTTCCGTCTTAGGTTCCGTCTTAGGTTTGTCCGAGGAATGTCCTAAGTTTGTCCTAAGTTTGTCCGAGGATTCGATTTGTAAGATTTGATTCCAGATGTTCTCTGGCAGCTCATATACAGTCCATCCACCACGACCAGAGCGAGACTGCTTTCGTAGAAGAATCTTTTTTTGTTCGAGTCTCTGAATGCTCTTCTGGACTGAGAGACGGGTCGAATTAAGTCTTAAGAAAATGTGTTCAACCGAGACCGGACCTGTCGACCTTTCACCCCTTAAGAAGCACATTTCATAGAGTAAAAGAGTGATCTCTTTTTGCAGCCCAGAAAGCTCACTAAAACCAAAAATTGTCCTAGGTTTGTCCGAGGAATGTCCTAGGTTTGTCCTATGATTTGTCCTAGGTTCCGTCTTAGGTTTGTCCGAGGTTTCGCCTGCTAAACTTTCTTTTGTCCTAGGTTTGTCCGAGGAATGTCCTAGGTTTGTCTGCGACGCTTTAGCTTTGTTCAAGATCATAGAAAATGAAGAGCTTTCATTTTCATCGTCAAAGGCGAAATCATCTGTTGTGACGGTTTTACTTTTGGAAGCCATTGATTTGCTCCAACACCTTGGCGGTAAACAGCTCGTACTGGGCGCTTGCCCGAACGTTCAGATCGTAGATGACCTGCTTTTTCACTGCGGCTCTTTTTACTCCAGCGTCCATTCCAATTGGGTCGTAGATTCTAATCTTAGACCCATACCTATTTTTCAGCGCTTCAAGAGCCGTCTTCTCCTGAGTCGAACGGGAATCTAGGCGGGTCGGAAGTATGCCCAGGATTTCCGGCACTTTATCGTAAAACTCAGCCAGCGACTCTAGGTTAGATAATACAGCCTCAACTGTTGGAATTGCGAAGGCATCAAGACTAACCGGAATTACAATCGAATCGACAAAAGTGAAAACGTTTAAATTCATTAAGCCCATCGCCGGGCTTGTGTCCAAGACGATGTAGTCGTAGCGATTTTCTAAGCCTGACTTTTTAAATCTAACCGAGAGGAGTTCGTCTTGTTTTGGTTTCCCTGCGAGCTCTTGCTCCAGGCTGCCCAAGCGCTTAGAGGTAAGAAATAGATCGATACTTCCGCCGTCGGTTTTCACTTGATGAAAACCGTCTTTCTGAAGCTTGCCGTCGATTAAAAAATCCGCGAAGTCAGCTTTGTCTTTAAGACGTAAGGCAAAATAACTTCGCAGACTCCCTTGTGGATCAGTGTCTATGAGAAGAACACTGGATTCTGGCTTTTGAATCTTAATACCAGAAGCGACAGCTACTGCCGTTGATGTTTTTGCGACGCCACCTTTGAACGAAACTATACCAATTTTATGCATATTTATGATGCTAAAACGGTTGTATTTTTGATGTCGAGTTAACTTTATTTTGCCGTATGCGCCGCGTCTAAGTTCCCACTTTTGAATTGGACTGAAGGTTTCGATACAAGGTTCCCTTAGAGACTCCAAGAGTGCGGCAGATCTCGCCAATGGCGATTCTCTTGTCCTGGTGAAGAGTGCGCGCAAGCTGCACTTTGGTTTCATCCATGAGCCTTGGACGACCGCCAGAGCGACCGCGCGCTTTGGCCGAGACAAGGCCAGCCTTTGTTCTCTCACTTATCAACTCACGCTCAAATTCCGCCAGTGCACCGAAGACATGAAAGACCAATCTTCCACCAGCAGTGGTGGTGTCGATACTTTCTCGAAGTGACTTGAAGCCAATTTGCCTTTCAGACAACTCCTCAATCATCAGGATGAGCTTTTTTAAAGTTCGCCCAAGACGATCAAGCTTCCAGACAACGAGCACGTCATCAGCGCGGATGAAATTTAAAAGCTCATCCAACCCCACGCGCTCGTCAGTAGTGCCACTGATTTTGTCGGTAAAGATTTTTGTGCACCCGGCAGTCGTGAGTGCGTCTATTTGAAGGTCTAAACTCTGCTCATCTCGTGAAACCCGCGCATATCCCACCAGCATTAAAATCCCTTCGTCGCTGTTCAGAGCCTCAATAACGCTCCAGATTCAACCTCACGGTCAATGGAGCGTTCGTTTTCAGAGATAGTTTTGAGACGGGTTTTGAAACTCAAAAGCTAGACCTTTCGGCGTAACATAAGAAATTATGTTACGAATTTTGAACGAATCCTAAATTTACCAATCGGTATCAGAAACGAACGTTTTCGAGACGCTTGATTTGACATGCATATGCATGTGCATTAGGATGTTCTTGTGGAGGTCGCATGCGTACAACAGTCGAACTGACGGAAACTCAACGTGGCGAGCTTTTAAGAATCGCTGCTCAGCGTGGTATCAAAGGCTTTTCACAGATTGTTCAGGAAGCCATCGACACCTACCTTGAACGCCAAGGCTCTCGAGCAAGTCTCATCGAGGCCGCTCTCCAGATGAAGGGTGCCTTCACCGACTCTGCCGGCGAAGAATTTGAAGCCCGAACTAAATCCATCAGAGAGAACTGGCGATGAGCTTTATCGCTGATACCGACGTACTGATCGATTTTTTACGAAACCAAGGAGACGAAGCACTAAGAGTCGAGCTTGAACTTAAGACTGGCAGACTTTGTACGACGGCAGTCACAGCTTTTGAACTTTGGGTGGGTGCAAAGTCACCTCAAGAAAAAGCCGCAGTCGGAACCTTACTGAGTGCTCTCTCGATTCTTCCGCTTGATGCTCCGTCCGCTGATCGGTCAGGAGAGATATTCCGCAAACTCGAAGCTCAGGGCAATGGAATTGGGATGGCGGACTCCTTAATTGCTGGCATCTGCTTGAACCGAGATGCCATTCTCATCACACGAAACCGCAAGCACTTTTCGAGAGTTGAAGGGCTTAAAATCTCTGGCGACTGGCGATTTCCCAAAGATTGAATTTCTTGATTCAAATTATTCGATTTTGAAAACACACACCCCTCATATAAGGGCTGGCAGCCAGCGTGTCCCCGGAGTTGCAATCCGGATGATTCATCGTTTCTAAAACAAGTGAAGTGTAAGCGTCCTACTGCTGCCTATAAGTGCAGGGTCATTCTGTTGAGCAGAGCTCTCAAGCAAAGTGCTTAAAAAAATTAAACCCTCCTATAAGGTAGCTGGCGAAGTAAGGAAAATGAGCAGTTTCTGAATTGCGATTCTTAGCCAAGTACCTTTGATTCTTAAAGAAAAATTTATTTTTCAAACTCGATTTGTTTAAATTAGGAATTGGCATTTTTTTGAAAAAATCACACGCCATTTTAAGATGAATATTTATTTTTGGGGTCACGTTATTTGCGCGCACAAAAGGGCAAAATCTGATCGATTTCGACTGATCAAAGACTGATTACTCCGTCGAGGGGCGGACGTGTCCATTCAGAAAATTGAACAGCATCGATACCCTCGCGGCATGAGGGTTTCATTCGGAGTGTCGCGATTGGAAAAACTAACTTTTTGATTGAGCAACAACCCCTTTCGGAGGTTCGGAGCTACCGAACAAGATTACTTCCTGCGTTTGGAGCGCGGGGCCACTACGTTGGATAAAAAATCGTTGAAAACCGAAATCGTTTTTATCACGAGACTACTTTGAAACCTTTTAGTACAACTTAACAAAGACATCAAAAGGATCGTACTTTGAAAACAATGTTTATTGGTCTCGCGGTTTCAGTTTTTTCATTGATCGCAACTGCTTCGGAAACCAAAATATTTTCGGCTTACTGTTATGATCAATATTATATCACCCTTCCGCCGACCGCTCCGGACCCTGGCTCCTGGGTGACCGGCATGGGGCGTTTGGTAAACATAACCTTGCTGAAAGATCCGGGCTATCCAAACGCGAACGAAAACCATACCCACTGGAATGGTATATCGAAGGCGAACGTTAATGGGGCAACTATTCTGCTCACAATAGACGCCCGTGAGCTAAATGGATCAGTTACGTATAAGAATACGCTCGCGGTTACAATAGATGGGACGACCGCGGAATCAGATGGCGGATCCTATATTCGAGCCGCACTGAAGACGCCGACTACGAGCTCGGGTATGATCTGCAACGAGATGAACATCAATTAGACTCCACCTGCGCGTTTATATCCAGTCTCCAGGGCATTGAAGTCGAGTTACAATCGAAGGACCGTTTATAAACGTGCAGCTGCTCCGGAGCGTGAGTATCGGGCCTTTTTCGACCGTTTGGAAGCTTGCTTACAGTCTCTGTGATGACGACAATTCATTATGAATCGTCTTTTTTGTTACCGAAGGCGAATATCAATTGGAAATTAAAATCAGAGATCATAGATCTCGCGACGGTGCCCAATTTTGACAATCAAAACCGTTTTGTTTGATTGGTCGATTTGAAAAATGACTCGGTAATCACCACCTCGGAGTCGGCGCAGCCCTTTCAAGCTGTACTGGAGTGGCTTTCCAAACTCAATCGGATTGGACGATAACTTCTGTTCGATCGCGCCTCGAATTTTTGCCTTGTCAGGTTTCGAAATTGGCTTCAAGTCCTTTCGAACCTGCTCCAGATATTCAATTCTGTACATCAGTCCCACACATCTTTGTGTGCAATCCGCTTTCCTTTTTTCGAAAGCCGATTCTCAGCAACTTCCGAAAAGTACTGATCTTCTCGTAATTCCAACGCCCGCTCTATTAAGTCGTGGCTGACGCTTGCCACTGAGGCGTTTTCTTTCTTTGCAAGTCGCCTCAAGTTTTCAAATAAATTGTCTTCGACAGTAAGATTG
>JAYVND010000503.1:0-4135 GCA_043758635.1 Bdellovibrionales bacterium | reverse complement strand
GTGGATACGAATTTGGAAATGCGGCAGTTCCATTCTTGCGAGACGAAACCTTATCTCCAAATTTCGGATCTGTGTTTCGTGCAACATCTTACGTGCTTAGTTCTCAGGACTGCGGCGATACGTGGACGCGGTTGCCAGAAACTGTGCAGCCAATTAAGCTCGAAGGCGAAATCGTAAAGAACGGGCAGGACTATCGCGCCTTGAATGGGCCCGATCACTTCACAGAAGATCCATCTGCGGCGTGGATCAACCGTGGATTTGTGTCGAGAATGGCATGGAGCGCCGCTAATTTTTCACTCATTTATCCAGTGTTTTGGGAGACCAATCATTGGGCTTACCAACTTGCACTTACGGATACACCGCCGCCGATCATCGGCGATGCCTCGAGCACTCGGAAAGACAACTTTTACTCGCCGGCTCTCATTGTGAATGATGATTCTGAGAGGTCCGCAATGCTTTATTTCGGAGGCTGGAGGAGAGAGTATTCGCGCGCAGAGATTCCAGTCTGCCAGCACTACGACCATTCAACGCAGTACCAACGTGAAGGCGCTATCGTCTGCCGCTGTGATCTCTACGATAAATATAATTATGCGATCGACGCATGCACGGGAGACAAAATTTTTGTCGCAACCAATGCTCGCGCGGTGAATGGTTCAGACAATAGACTTGATTACCGGGTCTACCAAGGCTCTGGGCTGTGGTCGCCAAACGGTAGAGACTCTTCTCAGTTTGAATCTGTCGTCTCAAGCTACTGGGTCAATCTCTGTCACGACAACGACCCATCCAACTGCCCGTTTGAAGTTCGAAGCGTCAATGACCCTACGGTAGTGAAGATGCACCGAAGTGATGGAAGCTTGGTATATGTGATGTATTTTACGACCGAGACAGAAGCGAAGAGCCTCGAAGTCGGCATTAGTCGCACTTACGTCGCAACTTCATCCGACGGGCTTTGGTGGAATAATTATCATATTCTTCGAGGTGCAGCAGGTATCCGGATGCCGGGTGGCACGCCATACAACAACTCCAACGGTGGCGTTCGAGCTTTCCCATTACAGCAGCGTGGGCAAATCCTTTTAACGACGGATATGACGGGCGATGATACCAAGAACGCTGATCAATCTGAAAAAGGTCATCAGTTTATCTTAAAGACCTCAGTTGATGAGCCGTGGACGGTGACAGAAGTGCGTGCGTTTCATAAGCGAAATAACGCGGGCAATTTTGAAGAAGATAGCCTATCCCACTGCGATCCAGGTTCTATCTGCGACACAAGCACAATTGTCTCGCCCGCAGTCGTGCCCGCAGTCACAATAGCAAGAGCTGGGTTTTTCTGGATTCAAAATATCGGGATCTTTTACTCCAACGGTGGGGATGCGTTCTGCCACGTACCAACGATGGATGTTTACGCAATGATGGGAGGAACGAGCACGAACACTTATCAGTTAAATTCGTTGCCAACCGAAATGCGAAACGATGCAGATTGCACCGTGGCTAAAGCGAAGGAAGGATTTTTCTGGTTACAAAACATCGGAATTTTCTACTCCAACGGCACTGATGCATTCTGCCACGTCACGACGATGCCAAATTATTACGCGATGGGCGGAAATAGTTCGAACACCGTTCAGCTTGGATCCTATCCAACGGCTATGCGAAACGATGGAAATTGTCAGTAATATTTAGATAAGATCTAGAACAGAATCTCCCCAAAATGCAAACTCACTTGGGGAGAATCTACGCTCAATGTTTTTCGAAACTTTGAAGTTCCCAGATGCGAGCCCCCAGCTCCCATGGAACATTACAAATTCGATTTACAACCCCAAATGGCACGAGGCCGAGATCGATGTAACATGGCCTTGTCACATCCAAAAACTCACAAACTTTGAGTGTGCCAGCTGCGACCGTTATTAATTTGCTCTGGCCATGCCAATCAACGCCGCCGCATTGGTCATATTCCGCGCCGGCGAAGTATCCAAGGTTTTCAGTTGTCATGAGACTCACGGATGAGCGTGGTTGATCAACTTGTGTCCAACTCTCCTTCACCGACCACAGTTTATCGACAAAGTTGTATGAGATGATTTCTCGCGTCTGAATTCCAACGAGGCCGCCTCGGGGCCCTTCTACCGTGACTTTCACCACGGCCTTATCCCCAACGGCTGGTTGGTAAGACGTCGAAGCCTGACTCGCAGCTGAAAATAGAAATGCCATTGGGATGAGGAACGCGGCAGTCTTTGGAACAAACTTTGCCGCAATTTTTGCTAAAATCATCTTTGTAACTCCATTGTTTATCTGCAGACGGTGCACTTCGAGGGTCACTAAGTAATCTCTTTCAGTCAAATCTGAAAATACTTATGACGCTTCTGCGCTTCGTGTCCTCTCCTGGTCTTAGAGTTCGCAATAACCAGTCTGATCGCCGTCAAAATCGATAACAATCACTGCGTTTTTGATGCGCCCAAATCGGCAGCCAACTGGAGTCCCCTCCCCATCGACGTAATCCGAGTTGCCAAACAAATTCTCAGTTGTCGGAAATTCTGAACCCGTGCTGTCTTCTCGCACTGCCGCGTTGTCGCTGCGAAGGTTGCACATCGCAATGTTGAGGCCCGCTTTCGTGCTTGTTACAACGCTCACCATGATTGATTTCCCGTCCTGGCCGTACTGCGTTTCGACCACGCACTTATCACCCCCGACAACACTTCCGTGAACTGTGCTTTTTGGGAATACCGACATTGCGTGTTTTACTGTTACAGCTCCAGTTGATATGGGAGAGCCAACCGCGTAGGAATTTAAGGACGCGAAGAGAATCATAGATGCTGCTGTTAGAAGTTTCATAACTTACCTCGAACTTTAAGGTTTACGATGCGCTTTTGAAATACTCCCTGACCGAATGAAACGCCCACTAAATCAATCGAGTCTGCCATATTTGAACAACTAAGCAGCAGATCTGATGAATTATAAGCTTTGTGAAGACAGGTGAATCGCCTGGCGCAGCCAGCCGCCAATTGGTCAGTTTTCGAATGACAGAGCGTGGAGTAGCCCCAGTTAAAACCGGCTAGGAGACTGCCTGAAGGCAGGCGTGGAAACGCCTCGTGTTCGCTACTCCAAAACTGACGATGATTATTCGCTTCCGATCTCGACGAGTGTGACCGACCGGCGATCGTCTTACGGTGATGGAATAGTTACTAAAACGGTAAACAGAACACTGTTGGTCGCCAGATGCCCGAACGTGAATCACAAGCGCTTGTCGAATCATAAGCCGAATGAGCTGTGCGTTTTCAAAAACACGCCAAAGCGATGATTTTTTTCGGAATATCGTCGCTCAATGGTGCCCGAAGAGCGTAAAGAAATAGCTTGAGCACTTTACAAGTCACTTTCCTCCAATTTACTCTCACGAAATGTCAGATGAAATGCATTTTTTAGAACCAGAGCATTACGTTCAGCACGTCGACGAAATTTTCAGAATTTTGCGTGACCGCGTCGGCGCCAGCTTATCAAACGCTGCAATTGAACACATCGGCTCTTCTGCAATTCATGGTGCAATTTCTAAAGGCGATCTCGACATGCTTGTTCGCGTTTCTGGCGCCGATTTCGAAACTGCTCTTCACAAAATCAAGGCCCTCGGCTTTTCCGAAAAAGCGGGAACTCTACGAACGGCATCGCTCTGCATGCTCGAAACAGCGGAATTTAAAATAGATGTCGCTATTCAGCTCATAGAAGGCGGCTCGGAGTTCGAGGATTTTGTCCGATTTCGTGATCAGCTGAATTCGGACAAGGGTTTGGTTCAAAAATACAACCAGCTCAAACGCGGCTGCAGTGGCATGAAGGCGGCCGAATACCGCGCCGTAAAGTCTGAATTCATCCAGGCCGTTCTCAAGAAATCATAACGGTCCCGAACAAAGGTTTGCGAAAGGGCCGGTCGCGAAGGCACAAGTTCAGCGGACGCCCTTAGCGGGATTGAGAAACTTGATCATTCTGGGTGAATCATCAGGGCATTGGGCGAAACCACTCTGCAAATAAACTGACTTACCATGCTTGGATGCTAAAAGCTGAATCACTTTGAGGCTTCGGTCAGCGCATTGTTGCAAAATCAACTCCGTCAACTTGCGCCCGATGCCTTGCCGTCGCAAGCCGGGATGGATCATTA
>JAYVND010000502.1:0-4145 GCA_043758635.1 Bdellovibrionales bacterium | reverse complement strand
TCCAGTGTAGCTTTCGCGATCGGTTTGCGTGAGTCTGAACTCACAGAGCTCGGAAACTTGAATTTTTTCAGTGAGTCGCGTTGATTTCGAATTTTCGGACTGTCTATATTTGATTTCTAGTGCGATGGGCCCACCGGCATCTTTGCCTCCGAGCGACAGTTTATAAGTCACGGCTTGGCTTGAGTCGGCTTTCAATTGCAAATGATCAACGTTGAGCGAATCAGTTAAATCTTTGGTCTGATTGAGAGAGAATTGAGCCACCGCCGGTTGGCTGAGAAACTGATTTGCCGCAAGAATCTCACTTTGACCGAGCCGGCCGTTCACCATCAACGGAATTGTCCCCGAAGACATCTGATCGCGAATTTTTGCCATGCAATCAGTCGCGGGCTGACTGAGGGCTGAGATTCGAGTTTTTGTGCCGCTCACGTTCACAAGGGAAGTGCTGGATAGGCCGGCCGTTTGATTGCACGCGGTGAGGAGTCCTGGCAAAAGGATTGTCACGAGTGACAAGTTTTGGAATTTTACAGAATAGTTTTTGCTCATCCGCACTCCCGTGGCCACGGTTGATCGGAATTGATCGCCCACGGCCGGTCGAGAGGTTGTTTGCGAACTCCGTGCCGCGAACTCCGTGCCGCGAAAGCGGGCGATGCGGCTTCGGTCCTTCAGTTACAGGCCGGCTCTTCGAAATCGATCGCGAAATCGATCGCGAAAACGATCGCGAAATCGATCGCGAAATTGATCACGAAATTGATCACGAAATCGATCGCGAAATTGATCGCGAAATTGATGAGAGTTCGCCTCAACCCTCAATGGTCGCGTGGATGCGACTGGTGTCGTCGTCGGCATCCAATTTGGCGATGAACTCGTAGACTTCTTTTTTATGCTCGTCGCTCAATTCGGTCAAATTTTTCGGCTTATAAGAAAGCTCGGCCGTCGTGACTTTCCACCCTCGACCGGTCAAGCCCACTTCGACCGTCTTAAGATCTTCGGGATTTCCGTAAAAAGCGAAGGTTCCGTCATCATGCTTCGCAACTTCGTTGGCACCCACTTCGATCGCGTCTTCTTCGGCATCGACAACGTCGGCTTTGACGGCCTCGATGTAAGAGACTCGGTCGAACATCCATGCAACAGAACCCATCTCTCCGATACGTGCGTCGTTTTTGTTAAAAATGTTTCGGATATTGGTAGCGGTTCGGTTGCGATTGTCGGTCTGGCACTCAACGATCACAGCCACCTGGTGGGGAGCGTAGCCCTCGTAAGTGATCTCTTCGATTTGTGCGCCATCGTCCAGTAACCCCGCGCCTTTTTTTATTGCGCGCTCGATTGTGTCTTTCGGGCAAGAGTCTTCTTTTGCAGAATCAATAGCCATACGTAGGCGAGAGTTCGATGCCGGATCTGGGCCACCAAGTTTTGCCGCGACTTGAATTTCGCGGGCATGCTTAGTGAATTTTGCGCCTTTAGCTGCAGCAGCTGCCGCGATGTGCGGTGTTTTCCAGCCCTTACCCATTTTGATACCCTTTTCCCAGATGTCACCGCGGCTAGTTCAAGTGCTCTCGAAGTGCAGTTTTCAATCTTTGAGCTCGCACTGGTGGCGAGCCGGGATCGGAAAATGATTTTCGTAAACTCCTGACAGGCAGCAGAACGTATTGCTGACGAGATCGTTTCAGAATCATTCAAATTATTTTGCCAGCCGCCTCGATGTCTAGGTATGTTGCGCGGCATAAGTTCTATTGACCGAAGGATTCAGTCCATGTGGTTCGCCATCGATGATGCTCGCCAAAAAATCAGAGACCTCCCGCAAGCTCTCGCGACCGCCGAGAGATCAACTCAGGCGCATCGTAACGGTTTTGTGCTTGGTCGTGACGTTCAAGTCTGTTTTCCGAGTCAGCTCCCACCAAAACCAGGACTTTCGGTACCCGAAGGTCACGCGCGTCTTTTGCACGATTTGGCTAACATTGAGCTGCAGGCCATGGAGCTTGCAGTCCGAAGTCTTTACGAATTTCCAGAGGCACCGCCAGAGTTTAAAAAGGATCTCGCAGAAATCGCATTGGGCGAAGCGCGACACCTGGGGCTGTGTATGGATGCGCTCGAAGCTTTAAACATGCCATGGGGCTCATGGGGCGTTCATACAAGCTTATGGAGCGCGGTCGGACCAGAGGATACACTGCTTGATCGAATTGCGATCGTGCATCGCTACCTCGAAGGCTCTGGACTGGATTCGGGCGAGCGGATTTTACGGAGGCTCACAGGCGTCCCTGATTTAGGAATGCGCCAGGTGATGAAAGTGATTACGACCGAAGAGGTGGATCATGTTTTGTTTGGAAGCCGCTGGTTTCAAAAGGTTTGCGAAGACCAAAAGCTCGACAGCGAAGTCGAATTTATCAAGCGCCTCGAAAAAATCTACGCGCTCATCCCGAGGCGCGAAAAGGTCGCGCACGATCTTCGTGCTCGCGCCGGATTCACCCCGCGCGAGATCGCGGCCCTCGAACGAGTGCAGCTGACCGAGCTTGGAAGCTTCGCCTCAGCGATGGGCAAAATTTCTGAAAAATGATACCGCAGCATTTGGCCAGTTGTCTGGTAAGAGCAAGTTTCTGCAAGATTTTAAAGCGACGGAAAATTTAAAAACTTTCGCCTGGCTCTAAAAATCTCCACTGACCTTCTGGCAAGCGTCCGAGGCGGATGTTGCCGATTCGCACGCGCTTCAATCCAACAACGTGAAGTCCCACGAGCTCACACATGCGGCGGATTTGACGCTTTCGACCTTCTTTTAAAACAAACCGCAATTGGTCGTTGTTCAACCACTCGACCAGAGCTGGGCGTAGGGTCACGCCGTCAAGCTCAAGACCATGATTCAATAGCGCAAGATCCTCTTCGCTCAACTCACCTTCGACACGAACGAGGTATTCTTTTTCAATGTCACTGTTTTCACCGATGAGCTTCTTTGCCATCTGGCCATTCTGCGTGAAAATCAAAAGACCTTGCGAATCAATATCGAGTCGACCCGCTGGTGCGAGTCCTTCAAAATGCTTTTTCAAAAGAACGGGGTCACCCATTTGAGCAATTTGCGTCTCCTGCTTAATCAAAATCACGGCTGGATCATAGCCGAGCTCGGGCTGGCTTGACACATATCCAATTGGTTTATTGAGAATGATCGTCACCAGGCCATCGAGATCTTCTTTTGCCTGCGGGTGAAGTTCCACTTTTGCCGTGGGTAGGCATTTCGTTCCGAGCTGATCAATCACCACGCCGTCAACTTTGACGAGGCCTTGAGCAATCAAATCATCGGCTTCGCGGCGTGAACAAAGACCGCGAATAGTCATGAGTTTAGAGAGACGAAGCGGGACGTCATCCAAGAGCGGAGCCGGCGGCAACTTTGGCGCGCGGGGTCCGAGAGTCTTCGATTGAAAACGCGCCGTGGGACGAGTGATGGCCTGATTTGACGTTTGATTCGATGTCCGATCCGGCGACCGATCCGGCGACCGATCCGACGCCCGAGAAGAAAGCTCACTCGACGCCGGATTCGAAGTTTGACTCTGCGACGATGAGCGAGAAGCTTCCTCTGAATTTTGATAAGCCGGCGAAGGAGCGCCAAAACGTTCGCGGATCGTTGGGCCCGAGCTGCGACTGGAGCGAGGTGAAGAGTCAAATTTCGCATCTCGCGAAGCTCTTGGATCCCGTGAATCCGAAACTAGATTTGAGCTGCGTGCGTCCGAGAAGGGGCGCCGGGGCGCGCCAGATTCTGAGCGCGAATCAGAGAATGCAGCTGGACCACTCAATTTCGAAAATGCGCGCGGAGCTGCATCTGGATCCGAATTCGTTCGAGGTCCGCCAAAGCCCCGCTCCGGTGCCGCCGCAGTTCTCGGAACAGCTCTCGGAGCTGAGCTCGACACTTTAAGCGGAGCAGTCATCGGAGCTGGGCTCGAGCCGTGGCCCGCATTTGGGCGTGAAGCGGGCGAGCTCGTCACTCGATCTTCGTGTTCAGAGTGTCGCGTAGCACGAGATCCCAGTCCAGATGCGGGTGGAGCCGAACCGCGCTGCGATCCACCTAAGTAGCTGGCCCCGCCTTCGAATTCAGCAGCTGTCGGCTGTGCAGAACGGGTCTTCTCGTTTGATCGTCGAATGGGCGCAGGTGCTGCCTTTTTTTT
>JAYVND010000501.1:0-4154 GCA_043758635.1 Bdellovibrionales bacterium | reverse complement strand
ATGATCTTCCTGTGTGCCGTGGGAAAAATTAAGGCGGGCGACATTCATCCCGGCCATGATGGCACGTTTTAAATTTTCGCGTGAGCGTGAAGCGGGTCCAATTGTCGCAACAATTTTCGTTCTACGATCTGCCAACATGCTGATGATTCCTCTTTACCTCACGCGGGTTTTCCGGCGAGGCTCGCCGATGCGGCCTCCTCGGCCATTTTGCGTGGCGGGATGAAGTTATCAGCCTTGCCTATTCTTGGTGAGATTGGCAAGCGATTGTTGGTGCTTGGCGTTGAGTTCCTTCATCTCGCGATGCTGAGCATCTTCGAGTTTAGCGATGCGATATTCATACTGGGAAGCCTGCGTCGCAAGATCGACATTGGCCTTCTTCACGACTTCTTTTTGACCGCGATCAGCGTTGATTTTCTGATCGTGAAGCTCTTTCTCATGGGTCTCTTGTAGTTCGGCCATTTTTGACTCGTAGTGACCTGCGATGTCACCCAGCTTCTCTTGAAACTTAGAGTCGGCATCTTGTGTTTGCTTCTGAACAGTTGCAAAGAGTTGTTCTTGGTCTTGCCGATTTTTTAGGCGCATCATGCGAAGCTGGTCATCAAAGTTTTCATGCATCGAGTCGCCAGCGCGCTCGAAATACGAGCGCATTTTCCCTTGCTCCACATCACTCATCGCCTTGAGGCGAGCGAATCGAGTTTCGCTCGAATTGCGCTCGTGATTGAGCATCTTGCTATTGTCCGTTTGGATCTGGTGGAGACGCTCTTCAGTGTCCTCGTGACCATTGGCGAGCTTCTCCTGAAAAAAGCGATTGGTCTTGGACAGCTGTTCGTTGTGGGATTGACTCATTTTTTTTACCAAATCACCGTTGTGCTTGTTCGAGGCATCCAGGCTCTCTTCACGTGTGCGCTCAAGCTCGTTGATATTCGCCTGCATTGAATCGCGTAGGTCACCCAGTTCAATTTTTTTGTGCGCTCGATCGTTCGTGGATTGGCGAATATTTTCACGACGAGCGTTTGTAACGTCCGCATTGAGTTGGTCAATCTTAGAGTTGTAACGAGCCTCTGTCGAACCTGTTTTTTCTTCAAGAGCTTTTTGGCGCGCGTCTGCCGCCTCTTGATTCGACTCGTGCTGACGGAAGGCTGCGTGCTCACGAGCTGCGGCATTCATTTCTCGCTCGAGTTGATCACTTGAGTTGTGATCGGCCTGCAACTGTTGAATGGTGTTCGTTTGCCCTTTGAGCAGTCGACTTTTTTCATCACGGTTCGATTTCTCGATGCCAGCGATACGCTGATCGGAATTTCGGCGATAGTCGTCAAACGATCGTTGTTGCTCGCCCAACGTTTTGTCACGCGCCTTGATCAATTGATCGCGCTCTTTTTCGTGCGTGGAATTGAGACTCTTAGTGATCTCAGTGCGCGCTTCGCCTTGTTCTTCACGCACTCTGGTGGAGTTTTCTTCGCTTGTTTTATCTCGCTCCGCCAGTGCGCCGTCGAAGTTCTGACGAAGACGATCCGTTTGCCGCTCGGAGGTCATCTTAAGGCGCTCGTTGTCATCTTTGAGCGACTTCTCGGTGCGATTGAATTTGGTTTCGCTGTCGCCAGCATGACGTTGCTGATCCTTGCGGTACATGTCCCGCAGATCTTCCATCTCTTTGTTGTATTGCATATCGCGACGAGTGATTGTGTCCTTGAGTCGCTCTTTGAGAGCATCCATTTGCTCGGAGTGCTCTTTTTGCAAATCTTCAAGCTCTGCGGCATGGCTCTCATTTAGCTGTCGAATGTCTTTCGTACTTTTTTTAGATTCTTCGGCTTCGCGCTTCTGATAAGTCTCGCGCTGACGACGAAGTTCATCGGATTTATTGGCATAATCAGAATTCGAAGAATTTCCGGAACCGGATCCACTGATTGATGACACGCCTCTCCTCCATGAGAAGACTTAAATTAAATCAGTTCATTTCACTGCTCAACTCCAACGAAATAGATTTTTCGAAGAGTCGGTGGCATTTAAACAACCTCTGGTTTGCTCCTGAAGTGCTCAAAGACCGGGTGACTGAACTTGATGCGAGAACGATCCATCGTTCAAACAATTACTGTAAGATTAGCATATCGTGATACCAGTCTCATTTATTAAAATGTATACCTTGCGACTCTCGACTCGACGATAGTCGCCTGCGACGCATGCTACTGGCGTTTCGCTGGCATGCTGCGGTGATGTCAGGGCGGGGGGATCTCGGTAAGAGGTCGTGACGAACCAAGGGGCATTAGTCGCCCGAAAAAAATCTCTGACGAAAGAGATTATTCACTCTTTGATTGACCAGTTTGCGCCGCTCCTCAGCCGTTAAAATAGGTTTTGAAGGTGGCGCTGGTTGTTGATTTGCGGGAGTTCGACCATTCCCACTCGTTTCTTCTACTAGGAGCAGATTTCCTGTGCGCGCATCAACCGTAATACCATTTGCGGCACCGCCAAATACGCTACCAGATACGCTCCCTGTCTTACCCCCCGCTAATTCCACTCTCGCTTGCTCTCGTTTTTTCGCCTCAGCATTTTCTTCTGCCAAAGTGCCCATGCGACGTTCAACCTGTGCCTGATTTATATCTGCGCTCAGCCGAGTCGCGAGCAACCAGCGCTCGTGAAATTTTGCGACTGCCGCTTCGAACGACTTTTTATTTCCGGCAAAGAGCTTGGCCCACCTGCTCACGTGACCGACGAAGGCCACCGGCATCGGGACACCTGTCGATGCCGCGCCAGTCTCATCTGACTTCCCCATCCTATTTTCTAAACCGGCTGGAAGAAGCAAAAGTTCGCGCGAGTTTCTCGGCTCGAGCAGAACGGGTTCGGTCACGCTCGATACAATCATCTGCTCATCTTGAATTTTGACCCAGAAGTCGGATTGTCCATCTTCTGCGGGATCAATCAAATTTCTGCTCGCGGTCTTTGCGGTCACCGCCCCGTAATCTCCACTCACTCTAAGTGCCGACGGTGTCATGACCCAGATTTGACCTTTTAAAATTCGAATCTCTTGTTTTTCTAGACCTGATAGGTCGTGGCTACTGACGCGAACGATGGACGTATTCTCGTCCAGCCAAATTCTCGCATCGCTCATCTTTAGCAAATACTTCTGATGATCAAACGTAGCGATCGCGCAGCTTTCCCCAATTTTGCTCAAGCAATTTCTCGGCTGCTGAATGAGCCTTGACTCTGCGATCTGAGGGAGGCGCACGCTCTCTGATGCCCTCACTCGCACTTCAATTCCAAAAGTCAGCAGAAATAATAAGAGATGAATAGAATAGCGCGAAGGCATCAAAGTCTCACGCTCTCAAGTGAGACTTTCGCTTGCTTTTGAAGCTCCACCCATTGGGGCTGAGTGAAATTCGCAAGCACTGACTTATAGATGTCACTGGCATCTTCAAGTCGATCTTGAAGTTCATAAATTCGTCCAAGTCTCAAAAGTGCAAATCCGGTCAGTTCATTTTCGGGAAAAAGCGCAATCATCTTTTCGATTGAGGCAATCGATGATTCGTAATCTTTGGATTGAAACTGCCCTTCGGCGAGCAGAAAATGCGCTTCAGCAATATGCATAGATTCCGGATACTTTTCTATCAGTTGCGCAAAGATGAGATTGGATTCCTCGAACTCGCCCGCGCGAAATTTTTCTTTGCCTCGATCAAGAAGGCCCGACGCGCGTTCAATTTGCAAATCTGTTTGGTCCGTTACGACGCTGGCAAGCTGGCGAAGCGGGTAGAGATTTTTTGCATCCGGCTTCACAAGCTGCATCGGTAATACTGCGGCAACTTGTCCTTTAAAATCATTAAGACGATCCTCTGCTAAATCCGCGCGGAGACTTTCCTCTCGACGAACCTGTTCCACTCTCTCCATTTGCGCGATGACCACAGGATCTTGATTCAAAGTCATTTGCAGTGCCATGTGGCCCGCTATGACAAAGCAGAAGAGCAATAGTGAAAAAACTAGGAACTCGAAATTCTTCATCAAGAATTTTATCGGCAGTTTTCCTTCAATAAATGAGATGCACGATCAAGACGCGACCAAAGGCTTTCTTGCCGCTCCCGCGGTTGCCGCAGGTCACCATCCAGTCGACTTTTGACAATGCTGAACCGCCCAATATGTACCAAGTTGAAACAGCTTTTCTCTTGACG
>JAYVND010000500.1:0-12598 GCA_043758635.1 Bdellovibrionales bacterium | reverse complement strand
TTCGTAATTATCACTCCCTCACCGATCGAAGTGTTTGCTCCGATCGTAACGGCACCTTCGAACTGAGCGGACTTCGCAATATGAGCCGTCGGGGCCGCGAGCACGATTGCACCATGCATCGAGTTTCCGGGCCTTGCAGTTGAGTGCACCTCTGAATGGACCGTTGAGTGCACCTCTTCGCTTGAGGCGCGGCGGGCGACCGACAAAATCGATTCTCGCCACTCAACATTTCCATTCTTGATTTGGCCAGAATAACTCGCCAACGTGTTGATCAGAAATTCACGATCGCAACCTCGGGACTTTTCTGGATATCTCAAAAGCTCGAGGCATTCTTTCGATGCTTGCAAGTAATCGTGTGTGTTGCCTGTTTCAAACCAGGTGAAATCGCCAACAACGACTTGCACCGTTTCCCCGGCTGCAATTGCGCATTTAAGTGCGTCATAAAGAATATTGCTCTCGCCCTCCGGCAGATACTTAAAAATGCGAGGACTGATAAGTTGTAAACCAATGTAATGATATCCGCGCGTGCCAGGATATTCGGATGAGTTTTTTCCGAAGCCGGCGACAGCGCCAGTTTGAGTGGCCCAGACGCCGCCGAATTGTGATCCAACTCCCGGATGCTCCATCACAACGAGAGTGGCAAGTGCATTTTTCGATTGATGTGCGGTTCGAATGCTCTCAAAAATATTGGCCAGCCGCGGAAGAATAACTTCGTCGCCATTGGCGAGCCAAAAATCAGAATCTTGAAGTTCTGCTTTCGCATTCCATATGCCGCCACCACTTCCGAGCGGAGCACCGGTTTCGAGTTTGACAATTGGAGTTGTGGATAGGCCTTGGGATAATCTGGGAGCAGCTCTTGCGAGTGCATCAATTTGTCTAGGCAAATAGTGACTGTTGATTACAAAGTGATCGACGCCCGCGCGCTCGAGGAGCGCCATTGAATAGTAAAGCAGGGGCACATTTAAAAATGGCACTGCAGGTTTTGCGAAAATATTCGTGACGGGGCGGAGACGAGTGCCAAAGCCAGCGGCCAGAATCATAGCTTTCATAGAGTTCTCACGACTGTTCGAAGGTCATCTCAAAAATACCGTTGTCGTTCAGAATATTGTAGAACGGCCGATACTCATCGAAAGAAGCGAGGCTTTGTTTGACCGTTTGCAATGTTGGCGCGATGTATTTCAGGTAACGTGTGTCATTGCGAAGATTGTAAAAACTTGAGAAGCTCCCGCAGGCCTTGAAGCAGCGTTGAATCGTTTGTATTTCATAGACATGCATGAATTTTTCAATTGATACATCGACAAGTTTTCCGGCTGCATCAGAATGCTGTCCAATGTCACGTCGGCGATCGAGGTAGTAGCCGATGAGCTCTTGAGCGATAGGCTCTTCCATCGCAACGTAAGAGTCCCTTAAGAGGCTCACGAGATCATACTGAACCGCGCCCATGCGCGCGTCCTGGAAATCGATAACTCGTACTTTGCCGAGCTTCAACATCACGTTGCGGGAGTGGTAATCTCGATGGGCGATGAATTTTGGTTCGGCATGAAGTTTCTGACAAATATCATTAAAAATTTTATCGAGCTCGCGTTTCTCGATATCTGAAAATTTCAATTTACAAACGCCGTTGAGGAGATGCTCTCGGCCATAGTTCATTTCCCACTGAAGTTTTTCGACATCAAATGCGACCTTAAACGCGACACATCCGTCGTGGTCAAAGCTTGATGGGTAATGCATCTTGATGAGCTCATCGATGGTGGCTTTATAGAAGGGAAGGCTCATTTTCTGACTTTGATTTTCCCAAAACTTGCGCTCGAGCGTGAGATCGCCGAGATCTTCAAGAAGCACCAATCCTCTTTCGGGTTCCATGCCCATCACCTTTGGGACAGCAACACCGTGTTTGGCAAAATGATTGAGCACGCTCAAAAAAGGATAGTTACCGTCATTAACGAACGGCTCCCAAGACATGAGAACCCAAGATTCTGAACCAGAAGCCACACGAAAATACTTGCGCGAAGAGGCATCCCCGGCGAGCTGAAAGACTTCAATGTCAGTTGTTTTTAAAGCCTTCTGAAGAAAGGGAATAAAGCTCTCTTGGATTTCGTTGGAAACAGGACTCATGCGAGCGTCCCTTCTGTCGGCAGCGATCGGAGATGCCAAGCCCGAGCCTAGGCTTGCGTTGGCATCTGCCGATGTTGAAATGACTTGCTCAAGTTGCATGTCATTGAGGCTCTCAAAGAAGGTCTCTAAACGCAACTAAGGTATCAGTGCAGAGTTGTGTGGTCGGGATCAAAGTACTGGTGATGAAATGGGATCAAGTTATCGCGCACGCGATGTAGGCGACGAACTTCTTCATCCATGTAGCGCAGACTCGACTGAATCACTTCGTTAGTTTCTTCGGCTTTGGCTTCGATTGTTGCAACTGGACTCTCGTTCTCTTCAGTCCAGCGCAAGTTCGCGTTGTAGAATAGATGCAACAGATGAGGAAGAACTTTTTGCCCCAGCTCAAGAGTCTCTGGCGACTCGTGAATCGCCGCAATCACTTGCGGGCTCTCTGGATCATTTTGGCCCGAGAGATATTCGGCAAGTTTCAGCTGGGACTCCATCGAAAGGGCACTCAGGTTCGGAATAAAGAGTGTGATTGCGCCGAGTTCACGCAGCTTCTCTTTTGAACTGAATATATCTTTTGGAAGATCATTGGTGCTAAGTAATGCCCACCGACTCGTGAGTTGGTGGAGCTCAACCACAAGACGTTGAAATGGAAAACTCTCAGAAGCTTCAATTAAAAGTGGTTTAGTCATGAGGGGGCCCTGACCTAGACCCATCGCAGATCTAAAGTCGAGAACTGTGGAGTCTTCAGAGGTCACAGACGGCGTGACGAGTCTGATTTTTCGCAGGGGTATAACATTTGAGTCCGACGTGTTTTCGATCTTCATGAGTTGAAGGCGATTTTCCCATGCTTGCAATTTGTCGCGCTGCTCTTGTCCCTGGAGACTGGCTTCTAAAACAAACGAGAAAAGATCTGCGAGCATCAGAAGTCGTTTTGAATCACTCGCATCGTAATTCTTCACGATCGCAATGCCAGCGCATTTTCCATCGGTGTCGATCGGAAAGCCGTAGTGGCCACCTCGTATGCTCTCGAAGTAGCGAGGACGTTCGGAGGCTGGAGATTGCAAAGTTTCGAGATCTGCTTTGGACCAGAGTTCCGCAGATCCGAGCTGCCTAAGCGATTGAAATTCAAACTCGCAGCCGAGAATTCCCTGAAAGAGGGAATTCAATTTCGTGATCAACTGATTGGTCTGCTGATTTGACTTATTATTCATATGGTCGCTCATGGCTCTGCTCCAGTTTCCGCACCGTTCGCATTTGAATCGAATTCGGCGATCCGAAACTCGATGTTGGGCGAATAGAAGGCAAGAGGCGTGCCTGAACAGGTAACGAGTTGAAACTCGCGCGCGGCGATCCTATGAGCAATATTTCGGCGGAGCCGCTCATTTTATTCCATTGATTTGATTGATTTAAATGTAAATGTCTGCGGAAAAATGACGCTTCTGAAGAAGCGCTGAGTAAGTTTTACTTTTCATCGTTTTCAGCGAAGCTGCGAGAGAGTGACTTTCTTTTGGTCGCTTTCTGAAAGTCTTACTTTTGCCAGGCCGGCAGAACCGGGAGTGCGGCGTGCGGCGAGGTGTTGAAACCAGGAAGCTCGGCAGGGGCGATGCAAGCTAAGATCTTAGTTAGGAATTAAGTTAGGGGCTTTCGTTACGGACAAGGAACGCTTTCGTAAAAGTCTGCAGGTTTTGGGTCTGAATGATCTAAGAGGATTTCCTGCGCGCGATGAATATTGACGGCGCGACGGATGGCTGTCCCACAAACTGGCGTGACCGAGATGACGTCGCCCTTCACCAAGGGAACTCTGACAGAGGTTGATTCACATTCCTCATTTTCGCAAACTCGAATACGATAACGATTGCCATTCAAATTTGTTGAATACACGCCATGTCCATTGGTCGAGGCAATGTGAGCAATTTTGCCGTTCTCGAGGGCGGTAATGACGTCTGCCGCTCGCGTGGACGGCGGAAAGAAGGGAGTCGTGTCACGACTTTGAAATGGTCGGGGACCGCGGTCGCTGTTGATCTGCCCAATCGTTCCAGCACCACCATTGTTCGGTGTGAGCCAATAGTTGACATCTCGCTCGGAGTTGATCTGTCCGTTACGCTTGGCCCCAAGAACTTGATTTAAATAATTCTTTTGTTCCTCGCTCAGGTCATTTCTCTCGGTATCAGGCGAACGAGAGCCTTCAACAAAACGTAACGAGTTTAGACATGGCGGATTTTCGCAAACCCGAATATGCGCAACTGTTATAGCAGTAGCAGATGGCAATCCAGTGGCACCACTCAGTAGTACATTTGTGGCATTCAAGCCGGCCGTCGTAGAGTGTTTAGCATTTGTGGACAGAATTTTTTTAATAAGATCCCTGACAGCGCTTGGAGCAGATGCTTCGAGACTCAAGCCCACTAAAAGACTTTTCGCGACGCAACTGTCTGTTGGGATATCCTGAACTCTCGGTGCGGCGACACACTGGTTTTTTTTGTCGGTGCCAGCTGTTCCTAGCAGCGGCGCATTTGCGAAGCACGCATTGGAGATAGTTGAATAGGCGGAAATTCCGTTAATCGCTAAAGCCGATGCTTGAAACATTCGACTTGTCGACATCGAAATCGCTCCGGCTGCCCGAGCTGACGAAGCGCCTTCATAAACCCTTAGTCCAATCGAACCTAGTTTTGTCACCGCGACTGCGGCGCCGTCGAGAGCAAACATGGCAACATTGAGATCGATACTCATTGCATCTGCACCGCTTCCGTAGCGAGAGTCAGCACGACATGCGACGCCACGAACATTCGCGTCGTTTCCTGCTTGATCTATCACATGCGAAACCACGCGGGGATCTTGCAGAAGCACATGGCGTGCGGCACGATCGAGGCCTGCACCACCGGTGGTTTTGAGCTGCGACTCGAGTTTTTCGGCTTCTGACCCTATCTCGGTACCGGCAGACGCGTAAGCGGCACGAAGATCGGCCGCCGTCGATGCATCAGCTTGCTCGTCTTTCTGCGTCGCATACCGATCTAAAAATTTTGAAAGTGCTCGGCGGTTTGATAGAGGGAAGGAGGCGATCAATGTTGAGTATGAACTTCGATTTTCGATCAGCTTGCGGCATGCCTTATAGTGCAGATCTTCTCCGCCGGGATATGAAGGTTGATTCCGAAGCTCCGACAAATCATTCGGGCACCCCTTCTCCATAATGTTGAAATTTGTCGCGATTTCCATCGAAGATTCTGAAATCGCCCTCCGTGCAACACGAAGCAATTTAAGCCGATCCAACTGGTCAGCGATCTCAGCATCGCTCATCTTATGAATGGAGCCTGCAAAATCTGAGGCGCAACGAAGCTCCATTGCCTGTTGTCTGGCGAGGAGTGCGAAGAATCTGTCTTCGGTGCTGTCCTTCACGTGATCATTCAGCTGACTAACCACAAGCACCTGCCGAGGAAGTGCAGTGGTAGAGCTTTGTGGACACGAGTTCTGAGCTTCTCGAAATCGACTTTGCGCTGTTTCTTCGTCGTATCGGGGGCAGGCGCCATGCTGGTGCAAGCGATAGGAGCCTTGGGATAAGGGTGCTAAAATGTATTGATCCATGATGCCGGCATCAACAAAGAAAGGCGCAGTCAAAATGAGAAGAATCGCAACAATTTTCATTCTGGCTTTACTAAGAAGTGAGTCGGCCCGCTGAAACTACGGACCAACTGCGAGCTAGTTAAATTAGCGTTTCAGCAAACTCCGCTTATCAAGTCCATACTTTTCCACCTTCATGATCAGGCCCGCGCGGCTAATGCCCAACTCTTTTGCAAGCTTGGATTTGTTCCAGCCCGTGCGACGCAATCCCTCTTTGATCAAATCGCGCTCGAGTTCTTCGAGAGCATCTTTGAGCTTCCCGTGAACGCGTGTCCCTTGAACTTTATTTTTCTCGCTGAGTTCAAGAATTTTTGGCGATAGCATGTCAGCCGTAATCTTCGTTTCGATACCCGACAAAACGACGAGGCGCTCCATCTCGTTCTGAAGCTCTCGAACGTTACCTGGCCATGTGTAGTCGTAAAGTTTTTCGAGTGCGCGCTTGGTCAGGATCTTTTTGGGTCCGCCTTTTTCAGCCGACTTTGTTAAAAAGAATTCAGATAAGAGCGGGATATCTTCTTTGCGTTCACGAAGTGGCGGAACGCGGATGTTGATGACGTTCAAGCGATAGTACAAGTCTTCACGGAACGTGCCGGATTCAACCATCTCTTTGAGTGGACGGTTTGTTGCCGCCACGATACGAACGTCAACTTTTTTAGTTTCGACGCCACCGACAGAAGTGAATGTTCCTTCTTGAAGCACGCGAAGAAGTTTCACCTGCATTTGCGGAGATGTATCGCCGATCTCATCGAGGAAGAAAGTTCCTTTGTCGGCAATCTCAAAAAGCCCCTTTTTATCACGGGCAGCACCTGTGAATGAACCTTTGACGTGACCAAAGAGTTCGGACTCCAACAAATTGTCGTTGAATGCCGAGCAGTTCTGGATGACGAAAGCTTTTTCTTTGCGGTGTGAATTGTAATGGATCGCCTTGGCGATTAATTCTTTTCCGGTTCCGTTATCCCCTTGGATCATGACCGTAGAATCCGCCGTTTTGATTTTGTCGAGGAGGGCGTACAACGACTGCATCGGCTTCGATTTACCGATCATGTTGTCGTACTTGTAGCGGCTGCCGAGTTCTTTGTTCAATTCTTTGATTCGGTTCTCGCGAGAAGTGATCTCAAGATGCAAAGTGATAATCTCTTGGGCCACGAGTTCAACAAGCTCAACAAAGTGCTCGCGATCTGGAGCATCGACGCACCGAATTTTTGAAATTGAATTTTCGATTATGTCATTGGCGATGCCGAAAGCGGCCATGCGCTCGCGAATTTCACCAAGGCGTTGTGGAGCTTCCTCTTTTAAGAAACCCATCGCAACAACCGTGCCCATCAAATCGTTGTCGATCATGATCGGAAAGATAGCAACGTCAAAACCAGTCATGTCCCAACGGCGCATGCTGTAACGATTTTCCGAGAGGCGAAGATCGTCGATTGTTTTAGTAACAAGCTCCGCGAGATTGTCGAGTGCTGCATCTTTGTTGATGTAAGCGCCGACACCAGGATTCGTGCAAACCATTTTGCTGCGGTCAAATCCACGAAGCAATCCACGTTCGTCTGTGAAAACAACGTCGATGTTCCACCATGCGCCGAGGATATGTTTTAGTTTCTTGATGACATGTATATGTTCAAACTCATCCCAATTGATCATCTTGGTCTCCTGCGAAAGTAGACAAATCGCCTGTCACAAAACTGACAGTGTACGTTTCTCTATCGTCGAAACTTTCGACAAGCTTGAGTGGACCGCTTGATATTTGGACAGATTCGAGATCTAGGTCTTGGGCAACTCATTGAACTGTTTCATCTTGAAACGATGGCGGACTCGCCTGGTGCTCTGGTTTGCAGGCGCCACGAAACTCCCAGGCTTAAAATCACTTCTGGCGCGACGATGCCTCTTCCGTAGCCCGCAGAAAAGTCGTACTGGAGGTCTTTATTTGCTAGGTATGCGAAACCTGAATCAACATGCGGCGATCCTTTGAGCGCCTCGAAATCACCGTAGGTTTCTAAAAAAACCGAAACCTTCTGAGACCAAGAATAAGTAACACTTTCCGTGAAGGTGTAGGCTGGATGAGTTGAATCTCCGTCAAATTCGATGCCGAGATTAGTTCCCAGTGTAAAATTCTTTGAAAGATTGTGCGTCGCTGCTAAAACGACGCTGTTGCCGATATCTTTTGAGCGATATGCAGGCGAAATCGCGTTCAGCTGATAGAGTGTTTGTAAAAGAAGCGAGGGCCTCAAGCCGGATGGTTTTGAAATCAAGCTGTAGCGGATGCCGGCTTGAAATTCACTGAAACCTTTTTGTGCGTTCGAGCCGTCGGCCGTGTAATCATCTCGACCCGAGAGTAGTCCCACAAACTCGGTTTCTTGACTAAAGCCAAAGCGCAAGACGTTTCCGAAGATATCTGCTCGAGACTTGGAGCTGTCGTAGGCTCGATCATGCTCAAACCCTGATTCAATTTGAAAGTAACCACTCCCGACAACTGTCGAACCAATTCCTTGGCCAGGGCGACCGGATTGAATCTGATCAGCTGTTTGCGCGTACGCGTACGGGTGCGCAACAGTTAAACTGAAAAACATTAAGATAAAACCGGCACGACCGAGAAGCATTTTGAAATTCATTTCTTCAATAAATAGTTGAAAGCGAGCAGGTTAAGAACCGCTCAAAAGATTGAGTCTAAAATTACAAGCTCGCGGGCTTTTCACGACCGAATTAGATCCGTTCCGAGTGATTGATCTGTAGCTGGAAAAAGCTATTGTACTCGCCGTTCATTGCAACAAGTGAGCGATGAGTTCCTTGCTCCACGATCACACCCTTTTTCATCACTAAGATTCGGTCTGCACTGAACACTGTCGACAAGCGATGTGCGATCACGAATGCCGTGCGGCCGGCCATCAATTGCGTGAGTCCCTTTTGAACCTCCATCTCACTCACGGAATCCAAAGCGCTGGTCGCCTCGTCCATGATCAAGATCGGCGCGTCTTTAAAGATCGCGCGTGCAATGCTCACGCGTTGCTTTTCGCCGCCAGAAAGAAGACTTCCGCGTTCGCCGACATTATTTTTGTAACCATTCTTGGTCGACGTCACAAATGCGTGAGCGTTTGCCAGTTTCGATGCGCTCACTGTGCCTTCGAGCGTTTTGCTGAAGTCACCGGCTTGTATATTGCGCTCGATTGAATCGCGGAACAAGAACACGTCTTGCGTAACGAGCGCGATCTTGGAACGAAGCTCTGCCAAATTGAAATCGAGGATATTGATCTCGTCGATCGTGATTTCGCCGGAGGTCGCGTCATAGAAACGCTCAAGCAAATTCACCATCGTGGATTTGCCGCTACCGCTCTCCCCCACGAGAGCAATCACTTCTCCGCGGTTGACGGTTAGATTGATGTTTCTTAGAACAGTTTCGTCTCCGTAAGAGAACGAAACGTTCTTGAACTCGATTTTTTTCCAATTCTGCGGGAAAGGTTTTGGATTTGATGTTTCGGGAACTTCACTCTTGCTGTCGAGGATCTCGAAAATTCGCTCGGACACAACGTAGACTTGTTGAATTTTCACATTGGCATCTTGCAAACGCTTGATGGGCATCTGCAAAAGTCCTGCGGCGATCAAGAAGCTAATGAACTTTGCGCCATCAACGTTGTGGTGAAAAACCTGATCGATACTGTAAAACGCAAAAGCCATCACAAGCAAAGAGACCATAAACTCATTCAATGGACTGACAATATTCTCAAGCACTGAAATCTTTTTGGCAGTTTTGAGGTAGGCCACCTGGTGCTCTTCGAAACGCTCCTCCATTCGGGACTCGAGGTTGAACGACTGAATCACGCGCGCACCGTCGATTGTCTCTTTCATAACCGAAGTGAGATCTTCCATTGCATCGCGACCGAGGATTCCGTATTTACGGAGGCTCTTGCTGATCTTCTTGGTGGTCCAAACGTAAAACGGCAAAAAGAGAATAGCGAAAAGACTCAAGCGCCAGTCGGTCCAGAACATGTAAAACAAAAACACGACGGCTTGAATTGGCTCGCGAATCAGGTCGGCGTAATATGTCAGACCTTGCTTCAACAAGAGTGTGTCGTTGAACACGCGGCTCAACAAAACTCCCGAACCCCGCTCGAGTGCTCCGTGGAAAGTCAGATTCAGCTTGAGGATTTTGCGCATCAGACGGGTGCGCAAGAGTGCTACGATTTGTTCAGCGGCATACTGCATAATCGCGTAGTGAAGGTAGCGCAGAGACCCATAGACAAAGTACAGCAGCGGAATGAAACATGGAAACCAAAATGCAAAGCGCTCACGCGCCTCTGGTGTTCCATTGATTTGATCGGCGATGCCCAGTGGCAAAAAATCGTGGACGGTTTTGACGTCGGTGTGATTGTACAACGCCATTAAAATTTGAACGAAGACCGGGATCAAACCACCGGTCGCCGCAACCAAAATTCCTAAGATAAAAACGACTGTGACATCGCCCTTGAATGGACGCATCAGCGGCCAAATCCGGCGCAAAGACTTAATCATCGAAACTCCGTCTCGTGAGTCATACCGCACGCGCGATAAGACTGATCAGATTTGCGGGTGCATGTAAGCCTTTAGATACTGACCGGTGAGACTCTGCGAACTTCGCATTAACTCTTCGGGCGTACCCTCGGCGACAATCATGCCACCCTTTGCACCTGCATCTGGACCTAGATCGATAACATAGTCTGAGGCGCGGATCACGTCGAGATTGTGCTCAATCAGAATGACGCTGCCGCCGGCATCAACCAATCGGCTCAAGACTTTTAAGAGCATCTCAATCTCTCGAAAGTGGAGGCCCGTGGTTGGTTCATCGAGAATGTAGAGCGTGGCTTTTTGCTGGGTGCCAATGAATTCTCGAGCAATCTTAAGGCGTTGACTCTCTCCGCCGGAGAGAGTGGAGGCGCTCTGCCCGAGGCGTATGTAGTCGAGACCCACTTCCTTTAAGAATGAAAGCGGCTTGCGGATGTTCGGGTAAGCGACAAAAAAATCCATCGCTTCGCTCACGGTCAACTCTAGAATTTCAAAGATGTTTTTACTCTTATAGGTGACTTCCAAAATCTCCTGTCGGAATTTTTTTCCGTCACAGGCATCACATGTGAGTTGCACGTCATCCATGAACATCATGTCGATGACCTCATAACCCAACCCTTTGCAGACTGGGCAGCGGCCGCCGTCGACGTTCAAACTAAATGTGCCTGGCGTGTAGCCGCGCATTTTAGATTCGGGAGTCGCCGCAAGAATCGTGCGAATGGGGTCATAAACTTTGAGGTAAGTGACCGGATTGCTTCGCGCGGTTTTTCCGATCGGACTTTGATCAATGAAGAGAACGCTCTTCACCAAGTCGAGGCCTTTAATTTTTGTGAAAGGTTGTCCCTCAAGATACTCAACTTTAAGTCTACGGGCGATCTCTGGATACAACGTTTGACCGACGAGCGTGGACTTTCCCGAACCACTGACTCCTGTGACTGTCACCAATCGATTGAGTGGAAATTTGACATCGACATTCTTTAAGTTGTGACCCGTGCAGCCGGTCATCTCGATGACATATTTGTACGATTTAATATCGACCTGACGTCGATCTTTTTCGTTTACTTCAACCCGCTTGCCGTTGATATAAGCAGCTGTTTTCGAATTCGGCGCGCTGTAAAATCCAGCTGTCGCGCCCGAGTAAATGATTTCTCCACCGAACTGTCCCGAGCCAGGGCCCATTTCAATTATGTTGGAGCTTGCCGCGATCACGTCGTGGTCGTGCTCGACGACAACTAAGGTGTTTCCGAGAGCGTTGAGCTGCTTTAAAATTCCGATCAGTCGATCGTTGTCTCGCGGATGGAGACCAACGGTCGGCTCATCCAAGACATAGAGTGTTTGCGACAGCCCCATTCCCAGTTGCTTCGCAAGATTGAGACGTTGGTATTCGCCACCAGATAGAGTGCGCGTGGGCCGATCGAGCGATAAGTATTCAACACCGACATCGGTCAAAAACTGCAGGCGCGCACGGAGCTGCTCCATAATCTCGTCGGCAAGCTCTTGTTGCGTTGGTGTGAGCTGGATCGTACGAATCAGTTGATTGAGGTCACCAACAGTCATCGCCGTAAGTTCACCGATTGTGCGACCCGCAACTTTGATGTAAGCAGTCTCGGGCTTTAAGCGTGAGCCTCTGCATGTCGGACAAAGAAATGGACTCTTGTAGCGCGACAAAAATACGCGCACGTGCATCTTGTATTTTTTTGTTTCGAGGTACTCGAAGAGACCCACTACGCCAAAGAATTTACTATCGCCCTTCCAAACGCGATCACGGTCCGCCTTCGGTAAGTCTTTCCATGGCTTGCTGACATCGACGATAGGAGTGCCCTTTTTACCTTTGCAGTAATCGAGCAACGCCTTTTTGTCCGATGCCGCGCTGGGCATCGTGAAGGGATGAAGCGCTCCTTGATTGATGCTCAAATCCGGATTCGGAACAATTTTCGCTTCGTCGAGCATCAATAAATTTCCGAAACCGTTGCACGTTTGGCAGGCGCCCACCGGATTGTTAAAACTAAAGAGCTGTGAAGTGACCGGCGGAAAAACGAAACCGCAGACCGAGCATGAATTTTCTTCGCTAAATATGAGCTCTTTGCCGTCAGTCGTGACCACGCTCGCTCGACCGCCGGTCATGTTCTGATTGAATTTTAAGGTGTTGAGGTAAGCCTGACCAATTGAATCAGCCAAGCGGCCCTCGTCGCTCACGTTGAAGCCGATGCGATCGATCACCAAAAAGAAATCGCCATCAGGAATCATCTTAGCGCCAGCAGGGGTCGCCGGGATCTCGATAATTTGTCCAACAGGGCGAACACCCTCGGCCGGGCGACAAGGCGGGAAGCCAACTGACGCGGTTGGC
>JAYVND010000499.1:0-4161 GCA_043758635.1 Bdellovibrionales bacterium | reverse complement strand
AAAACTTGCTAGACAGTATATCCAGAACCGATTTCTCGACGATGCGAGCGACGTGGAATTATCAGCTAAGAAAATGAACGACTCGTTTCAAGAATATCAAAGCTGTATCGTTAGCCCTGAAGCTGATCGGAAGTGCGGGCGCTTTGAGGCCAAAGTGATAACGGTCCCAAGCTCCAACATGTCTACCCTTGAAGAGTATTATGGAAAAATCCGCTTCACCCCGACATTCCGTGCCTTTGGGCACGCGGAAACGATCTATGCCTGGCGTGAGCAATTCCTAGCGATTGTTTCTCCGAAAGAACATCTAGCGATTCTGACTCCTAAAGCAGCGACGATTCACTTGCTAGAGTACAATGGCGACGGCAGCACGTTTCTATCAAGCCAGGCTGTAAATGCAGACAGTGATGAGGTGCTCTTTCGGCGCTCATCAAACTTTAGTCGCCACGTTCAATATGCACCATCCGTAAACGGTTACAAAATTGACGGTGAAACTTCTCATCCGATAAAAATATCAGTTATGAGTGACTTGGCATTTCTCAAATCCAATTTCTCTTTTGTTCTGCCAAAGGAGATCGTGCCGAAGCTAGTGGATCTCGATATTAACGGTGAAGTTCCTTATGTGAATTTTCAATATTATGGCTACAGCCCAGAGACCGACAAGTTCTCGCCAGACTATGCAATTAAACATGCGGATTACATTTGGACTCAATACCTTAAACGGCAACTTGATATAGCCGAAGCTGTTCAGCCAGACGGCACAATCCACTACGTCCTTTCCTTGGATCTGGCACTTTTTTGTAATTACGGCACTCCTACGACCGACTTAACAAGCCAATGATTTTCGCAAAAAATTAACGTCTTCCATTTGGTTTTACTCACGGTTTCTTCGATTCTGACACCTTTTATTTTACAGATGTCCCAACTGTCCTAACCTATCTCTGACATATTCAGATTTATTGTTTTCTATAAATCATAAAAAACTTATTTCCCTTTGGTTAGGACGTTAGAACAATGCTCGTGTTAAAAAAAGAGTCCGATTTATCGCTTTGCTTCTAGGTAGTTAGAGTGGTGGCACAAAATACCTGCGCGTTTCACGCAATCACTACGATATAGAGCATTTGAGACTTCAACAGCAGGTCTTGTCTTTCGCTAACCCAACTCGCGTTTGACAACAAAGTCTGTATTAAGAAAGAAAAAGCGCAATGGATAATTTTGAAGATCACAAGAAAGAGGAATTCACAGAATTTAATGTCGATGTCGATTCAACAACAGAAAAGCAGAAAGCGTTTAAGAAGCTTAAGGACGAGTTTGAGCAAAACATGGAAAGAGAAAGAACGAGATTTGCCAAAATCAGTGGAGCGACTGCAAACCACGTCCAAATTCAAAAGAAAATTTCAGAACTGCTGAATAATATGACGCTTGTCTATATGGATGGAGACGGAGGAACAGTCATACTTGAGGTTAGGGGAAACATTGTGAAGGCGAGAACCATTAATTGGCTAGCCTCAAACCTTGCACCTATCCTGGTAAACAAAAATATTCATCTAAGCGCCAAAAATCTCCGTGAACACATAAAGACTTGGATAGACTCGAAACCAAAAATCGAAAAATTGCCGCCATCATTCTCTTTCAATAGCCACGAACTTACCTTTAACCATATTTCCTTCGGTCCTATAAGTGGCGCAAGTCCAACTTGGGACATATTCATTGCCAATTGTGGCGACAACGGTGAAGCCCTAATGGCTTTCATCTGGAGTTTACTGACGATAGGCGACAAGGGTCAGCAATACCTGTTTATTAAAGGAAATGGTCGCGATGGAAAGGGATCGCTTATTCGCTGGCTAAATAAGCTGTTTAATAATGATCTCGTCGCATTGTCGGCTAGCGATTCCTACTGGCCAGCGATGTGTGTTGGTAAAAGACTCGGTGTATTTAACGATATAAACAACACAGCGATCATCATGTCCTCTTATTTTAAGCAGATTACGGGCGGAGATAAGGTCTCAATCCAACAAAAATACGAGAAGTCGTTCGCAGCAAATCTTGAGACGAAACTGATTCTGACAACCAACTTATCTATCAATATCACGGGCTCCAATGCAGATCGTCGTCGTGCAATCCTAGTTGAGGTAAAGACGGCGAATCAACACATCAGGAACTACGAGGAGAAGCTTTTTGAAGAAACATCAGCGTTCCTATTTAAATGCAAACTCGCATACGAAAAACTTCACGTTCCCGAGCGCAATATTATTGAATGTGACTACTCATTCTTTGAAGCTGAAGCGGAAAACTTTGAAGAGCGTTACGAAGCCTTGTTAGCGCGTAGCTTTTCTCTTAGCAGCAAGAGTACAATCGCAGCGTCCGATTTCTACAATCGCCTGACTTCCCAGGGAGCTGACGCCTCGACCATCGGTCGCTTCAAAGAATGGCTGCACAGAAACCACGGCATACAAAAGAAAAAGGCGAGCACTGGAAATCGCGCTAACCAGTATGTTGGCCTTTCACTGAAGGTGGGAAAATGAACTCATCAGCCGGCAGTCAGAGATTGAGCCTAGGAAATCTAATTAAGTTCCAGGAAAGGAGAATTTCAAGTGGGTCGATTGGGTCTTCGTTTTATGGAAAATTGCTTTGGTTCGATGAGCGCACGTTTACAGCTTACCTAAATGACGGTGGGTCGCATCTCGCTCTTAAAGTGAAACCGTTTCATGCAAGATACTTCCCTCCTGACCTTTATGGTCGTTCCATTAGAGTGCAAAATCTTGGTTTCATGAAGTCAGCGACTTCCAATCACTCGTACTTCAAAATTCGGGTTGAGGAGCACGATCACTTCAATTTGTAAGTGACCCTTCTGAAAAGAATAGTGATGCAATAAATGTAAACGTGTCGCGAAAGAATTAACGGGCCGGAATCAAGTTAGTTCTACCTAACAACGATCTTTTTTCTGTGAAAAGTGACTGTCCCACCACGACGGCCTAACTCCTGAATCAAGGCCTCTAAGGAAATCAAACCGAGCCCAACTACTTTCTCGGACGTTTTTAATGTCAAAGGTCTCGAACCGTTCCTAGAAGATTTGCGACTGTTGTTTGGGCCAGTACTGCCGACAAGTTGTATCTGACAGAATGAAGCCGCTCTTTGTTCTAACGGAGTTAATTCTTTACGATGCTTCAGCTTTTTTTCTAGTGCAGCCGAAAGTGTCTTAAAATGAGATACCGGCATACGGCCTTTAAATCTCCACCATCCTGGCGCTTGTGTTCCCACTCCGCAAAGTGCGGCTATTTCGGCACGTTTCAATCCCGTAGCCTTGATAATATCGTTTAACTGTTCGTCTGTGATAGGCATGGTCTGAACTCTACTCATTCATATAGGTAATATGATTTTAAACTAATTAACAAACAGTAACTTCATACTTACTTTTTGACAATGAATGTCAATTAAGCTACTCTAAGATTAGTTTAATATATGGAGCAAAAATGATGAAAAAGAGCGATATAGAAATTCAGTTAACTGCAACGGAGGCATCAAGCAGCCAAGATAATGAGAGTAATGTCGAAGATGCAGCCACCCCTACGAAAGTAAAACCTAAGCATTTGGGTTTTCTATTCGTCGAAAAGGATCAGCCGGGCCGCCCGCGTCTCAACGAAGTAAAAAGCGACTTATTAACTTCGCAAGAAGCAGCAGCATATCTTCGCTGCTCTGTTAAGACTCTCTATAATTATAAATGTAATGGGAAGCTCAAGGGCATCAATATCGGCGGAACGAGCCAAGGACCACTAAGATTTAAAAAATCGGACCTTGATATTTTCTTGTTCGGAAAGCGTGGAGCTTAATATGGCGATCATCAACAGATTAGATCGCAAGTTCGATGTGCGTCTGACTGTAACTGTTGGAGGCAAGCTAGTAGAGCGACGCCGACGCGGCATTTTAACGAAGGGTGAAGCGCGACGCATAGAAGAAGAACTCAAATGTGAACTCTATAGCCTGAAACAAAAAGGTTGGACCAGAGTTGTCACTTGGGAAGATGCCCTTTCTGCTTATTCGGAATGGAAGCAAAAGAAGCTCGCTTACTCAACTCTCACTTCAGCCAAGGGAATTCTTCATCTTCACACTACGGTGTGGATGAGTCGGCCGCGTCCCGCGTCTGGTGGAAATTTGAATTGTAAG
>JAYVND010000498.1:0-4165 GCA_043758635.1 Bdellovibrionales bacterium | reverse complement strand
GAAATTTGGCGCCTCGCGCCACTGTTAACCACTGTTAAATTGGGCGCAATGGCGCTGTAGCTTGATTGAACTTTTGCGCGCCACTGATTTTTTACGTGATTTCACCATCGCCGTTCGCGATCCGAACTGCCACCTTTCCACTCCTGTTTTGTTCGATAAATTCTAAATTTTAGACACTCAAAAAAGAGAAGGTGATGTCTTCTCTTTTTCTATGCTTGCCACAAATATGTGGCCATTCTGTCCGCTCTACATTTTTAGATCTCCGATGACCGGACGCCCGGACACACGTCGCTCAACGGGTCCGACTTTTGCTCTCCACTTGAAATTGCAATCACCTGCACTCGTCAGCAGTTCCAACAACATCTCGTGGAGGGATAACTATGAAAGCACTTGGAAAATTACATTCGCCGACGATGAACCAAAGTGGTCAGGGCCTTATCGAATATTTGATTATTGTTGCGCTGATGGGAGTGGCGACAATGGGGATTATGCGGGTCATGAGCGGAACTGTCATTTCGACGTTCTCGAATGTCACATCGGCATTACAAAGCAGCGAGAAAAAATTCAAAGCTCCCACCTTGGTAAACGAAGTCACAAAACAAAAAGACATGAGTGACTTTATGGACGGTGCCAGCGACAAAAAAAATGGATCCAAATAACTCTGACTGCAGAGCGAGGCACGAGCCCTCCCGCCTCGCTGGCTAAAAAAAATCATGAAAATCGCTTTTCTATAATTCTCAAATGAGGCTCGACCATGATCCGAAATCAAAATGGCAGCGCACTAGTTGAAACGATCAGCTCTCTCGCTCTGTTGATTCCGGTCATCGTGGCGGGCCTCGTGTTCAGCTACTTTACTTTTGCCAAAGTCTGGTGCGACCGTACCGCTTACGAAGGCGCGGTCTGCCTCGCGAGTCTCGCTAAAGAAGATGCCTGCCAAAATCGATTTCGTCGTGACTTGCAGGCTCTCCCAATCGGCCGTGCGAGCCAACTCACTTTCAACCGCAGTTCTGACGTGACGAAAGTCGAATTCAGATTCGGCATCAATAACAAACTGAATTTCAAAACGCACTCGGAGCTCACGCTTCCACTCACCTCTGCCGCAAGCCGCGGGATCTTGTTTTGAAAATCCAGCTTCATTCAAAATTGAAATCGCTCATCTATAAACAAGATGGATTTGCACTCGTCAGTTTTGTCATTCTTTTGCCACTTTTGCTTACGATTTTTGTGGCAATTTTTGCGGCTTTTTACATCATGAAAAACGAAAGTGAGACACGTCAAATCTGTCGAACGTCCGCGCTCTCAATGCAAGAGTCGGTAACGGCGGATCTCAATGCGTTAATTAAAATGAATCTCGGCGCAAAATTCTTACGTCTCACTCGCAAAGTTGCCGACAATGCCGTTGTCGTTTCTGCTGCCTATCCACCTGCCGAGGCCGTGGCACAGGCCTTTAAAGAAGCGGTTATCGCAGCTCAGACACTTTATAGTTATTCCCAAAATGCAATTATCTTGAAAGCTGAGGCCACTCAGTATTTAGCGCATGCCCAGATTCAATCGAATATTCACACGGCCCTGATGCGTGCAGAAAAAATCCAATCAGAGGGAGTCAAACCAAAGTTCTTTCGAAGCTTGGATCTACCGCTGATCGCAAGCGAAGTCTCGGTGAATTGGCCCAAATTCAACGTTGAAGCATCACCGAAGGATTCGCTAACACCGGACTACAAGCCTGCAGATGATTTTGCGAAAGATGCGGAGATTCATGTGAAATGGAAATTAAATCTCAGTCGTCTCCTTCCCAAATGGATGCAGAAAATTTTGGAACGCACTGGTATGAGCCCTAATATCAGATTGAATCTCGCATGCGGGGCTTCCGCATTTGATACGTCCGACGAGAGTGCCAACTCGTCAGAGAATAATTCCGAATTGAATCTAAAAAACGGTGGTAACAGCTCCGGTGTCAAAGGCGCTGAGGTGAGCACAGAGAATGCAGACTCAATCTTTCAGAAAGCCAAAGGCTACTTAGCAAAACAAATCGGAGGTGGGAAATGGGTAGGCCGACTGAACGCGGACAAGTGATCGTCGAGATGATTGTGATCTCCGCACTGATAGGCGCGCTATTTATTTTTATCTTAGATCGAGGTGCGCTCGCGAAGTCTGAAATCTCACAAACTCGCTTCCAGTCTCCAAAGCAAAATAAGTTGCAATTTTACAATTTCGATCCGCTCGACCAAGTCGCCTTTAAATCGAAAAACAACCATCGGAATCACCAATGAACGCTTCCCAACTCAAAGAGATGATTCGCGGAATTTTTTTCAACCGAACTCAGCGGCCTTATCTAATCGCCTTAGTCCTCGCGCTCGTTTTCGGTTTGTACTGGGACCTCCAGCAAAGCCCAAAAACAGACGCTGATGCCGTGATCGCAACGCCTGAGAGTGCCGACACGATGATTCCAGCGGGTTTCGTCCTTGTTCCGATTGAAGTGCAGAATTTCGATTCTTTGGACTCAATTCTCGGACAATTTGGTATTGTTGATCTTTACCAATCGCCGCTGAAGCCCGGTGGTAAGCCATTTCGCGTTGCTTCTCGCATCAAAATACTGCGAGCACCGCTGAACCCATCGCACTTCGCAGTCCTCGTAAAAGAAGCCGACTCTCCATCACTTCTGGTCTCGACGGCCCCATTCACTGTCATTGTTCAGCGATCGGGAATCTCAAAAGATAAAAACGGCACGACTATTGAAGATCCGGAAGCGGCGGCCGAAGCACTTCGACTTAAAAATGCGGTTGCAATGCCAGTACACCGAAAATCAAATTCGCGAATCACGGTAGAGGTTACAGATGCACAAGACGAAAACCATGCAATTCAAGACTGATAGAACATCTATTTTCATGGCAGTTTTTAAATCGGTAGCAATCAATGCTCTTTTAACTGTTGGCTTTGGAACGCATGCCTTCGGCTCTTCTGATGCCGTACCTCTTCTTCGATCTGCAGAGGTGACTGCAGTCGAATCAGAGGGTTTTGCAGAAGCCATGCAACGGCAGCTGATCTCTCAGTCACTCGATCAAGCCCCGGAAGGTGCAACCGACAAGCTTGGAATTCTGCTTCAACATGCACAAGAAAGCTGGCTATCAGGGTCAATTGATTCCGCCCGCGAAAACTTTGCTAAAATGATTGAGCAAGCGCTGAGAGAAGACTGGCGAGCGCCGGAACGAGAGACGATTGTTTACGCGATGATGCGCCTTGCGCAAGTTTCAAAAAATGATTTTGAGCGCGACGGCATTCTGCGCCGCGCTCTTGTCTTTGCTCCGGATGCCCGTATAGATGAAGATCTATTCCCGCCGCCGCTCGTGCAACGGTTTCAAGATTTGAAGAATGCGGGCGGAGAAGCAAGTGAGAGGCCTTCAAAAAAGGGAGTTATTCGCATTCGTCTCAAATCCATTTTCAAGAGCGCTGAATTCGTGCGTATTAACGGAAAAAAGTATCCACTTGATTCTGATCTTGATCTCGCGCTTTGGCCTGGTGAGTACCGTGTCTCGGTCTTCTCTGATTTTGCACTCCCTCTCGTTATGATTATGAGCGAGGATGAACTTTTACACTTTTCTTATCACCCAACCCTTCTCGCAAGCGGAACGTGCCGAGAACCGAAACTCAACGTCGCGTCTACGTCCGTTAAAGTCGACGTTCTTTTTGCAAAAGGCTGCGTGCGCACCTGGGAGTTGAATCACTGGTTACCCCGCCCACTCGGTGAGCGGCAAAATGGTTCTAGCGAAACTCCGAAATCGGATATTGAACAGCTGTCATCAATTCCCTCCAATGGAACAATTCCAAGCGAATGGCTTCCGCATCCCGAAGAAAGCCCGAGCTGGTCGGGAGCCCCAAAGGAAACTCAACTTTGGGAAAAAAAGGAAACTTGGATCTGGGTCGGCGTGACGGCCGTGGTTGCGGGAGCGGTTTACGCTATTTACCAGAACCAACATCCTGCCAGAACCAACATTCAACCCAATTCGATCGAAATAAACTAACCGAATTTTTCCGTGCAACGACAATTTATCCATTTGAAAATATTCGCTGCAGAACGAAAAAATCCTGAATGCGTGAGGCACTCAGGATTTTAGATAAAACTAGGCTGACTGAAGCTTCGCAATCTTAGCAATCATCTCGCTCGGAA
>JAYVND010000497.1:0-4177 GCA_043758635.1 Bdellovibrionales bacterium | reverse complement strand
CAAATTCAAAATGTCGTGCGCTTCCATCACACTGAGTCGCGCGAGCGTCGCATGGGCCAGTCGAACGACATGAATCTCGTGATTGATATGGTTTATCTTGGGAACTTATTCTCGCACGCTTTGAAAATCGGCAACAGCGGTCACCAAATGCCGGCAATCGTCCCACGCGATATTTTAGAGCGCGTTCAAATCGAACCGTCAGATCTTAAAGTTATTTTAGAGAAAATCCGCGTATCACTTGGCAAGGCCGATAGTTTTCTGTCGATCATTGGTGCATGAGTATGAAAAAAATCGCTCGCCGTCCTCAAGTACAAGTCACTGAGCCTCCAGATGAAATTATTGATTTCTTGCGAAATTACGCACGCGACGGTATCACCGGAATGATTTCTTTTGAACTCTCAACTGGCGAGTGTCGATTTATCAATCGCGTGGCGCGCGAGGCTCTCGAGATCAGTGCCGGCGACGTTGACCGAATCGTTTCGAACGCAAGCGATGGAAGTCTCTTAAATTTGACTCAGCTTTTTCCGCAAGACAACAAACCCGGATATGGTCGCAAGCTCACTCGTGAAATGGTTCAGACGGTCGGTTATTATTCGGATGTGTATTTTCTCCGACAAAACGGAAATTTTGTTTTCGCGAATCTCGACGTTCATCATATTTCTTCGCCTTCGGGATCACACCGATGCATTTTAGCTTTTCAAGATATTACTTTGCAAAAAAAACTTCAGCGCGACCTCATCATGAAGCAGGAGCAAGTGCATCTGGCTTATTCTGATCTTCTGGTTCAGAACGAGCAGCTCAAAGAGCTCGATCTTGCGAAAGATAGATTTATAGCGCTGACGACTCACGAATTGCGCACGCCGCTGTCAGCGATCGTTGCGATGAGCGAAGCGCTTGTTCTCGGATTCGCCGAGTCGCCTCAGCAACATGCAGAACTCTTAAAAACGGTGCATGAGCAATCGCTTCATCTGATGGAACTCGTGAATGATATCCTAGATTTCGCTAAGGTTCGTGCTGGCAAAATGGATTATTTTGTTGAACAAATGGATGTGCGAGGTCTTCTCATAAAGGTTGCCAACAATTTTGAGTCGATGGCTATTCAAGAGAGTTTGCAGTTCACGCTTGAGCTTCCCGAAATTCCGCTGATGGGATTTGCGGATCACATGCGCTTGCGCGAAGTGATGGACAACGTGGTGAACAACGCAATCAAGTACAATCGACCGGGCGGCATTCTACGCATTCGCGCAAAGCTCCACGGAAGTTTTGTGCGAATTTCAGTGGCTGATAGTGGTCGAGGAATCCCAGCGGAAATGATTCCACATGTGTTCAATGAATTTGAAACTCTTCAAAACGTTGCCCAACACCATAAGGGCACTGGGCTTGGAATGCCGATTTCCAAAAACTTAATGAGCGCCATGGGCGGCGAGCTCACATTGACGAGCGAAGTGGGCGTCGGATCAGAGTTCCATATCGACCTTCCGGTTGATCGGGTGTTGCCTGATGAATTTTATCGGCCACGGCCCGATGCCTGGGGCGACTTCGCCGCTTAACGTCTCTGCTTAACATTTCGCCGCCTAACGACGCTGCTTAACGTCTCGCCGCCGAGTGCTCCATCCCAATTGAACCGCCTGCTCCGAAAGTCACCTCTGACACTCGCAGGTTGCAAGTGATCGATTTTTCATTTTTGCCACCCGACAAACCAACGGCCTCGATTGCCGCCGTCACTTTTCCCGTAACCGTGTCTGTTCGATTTACATAATCATAGGTTGGGAGATCAATCAGAGGATTCTTAATTTCACGGATCGTTGTCAAATTCCCAACCGGGTCCGCATCCACGCCGAGTGCTTGAGCGAAAAAGCCAGTGTCGAGTGTTGCTGCAGTTTGCGTGAGCATAATTTCACCGTTGTAGACGAGGAAGTAGGCTCTTACAAACCGGCGATCTCCTGGCAGCACAACAAACTGAAAGCTCGACGGCGTGTCGTTAGTCCAGCAACTCAAGAATTTGTTGGGAACTGACTGGAGGGGCCAAGTGAACTTCATGCCGCCGAATAAATAGGCCACTGCTTTCCGAGTTCGATCGGAGTTGGAATCGCCCATCTCCCGCAGCGTTCGGTAAAGTGCTTCGTGAATTAGGAGCGCAGCTTTGTTGACATTATCTAGCTGGTTCCAGACGCTTGAGACAATGTGAACCTGTTGGTTTCCGTCGGTGTAGACGGCGATCTGTTCGAGTTGGCAACTTTGATTCGCGGGCTGAATTCGCGGCGTAGAATCGCCAACGGCTGCAATTCGAAAATCATTTCCCGGCATCAGCATTTTTTCGCGGTCAATTTGAAGCACACGGTCGGTGTAGGGAGTTTTGCGATCACGGCGGTCCATGATAAGCCCGATGTTCACGTCAATAGAGCGATCGACAACGACGCCGTTCTCAAGAGTTTTAAGTTCACTGGTCGGTTCAATTGTCGGCACCGCTTGATCCAACTGCGCTGCAAATAATTTCGCAATTTCAATGTACGATTTTTGCGAAGACGAAGTGGGTAGTTTCAGGAGAAAAAATTGCTCGGCTTCGGCCAAATCTAAAAGGCGGGCAGATGTCACTCTACCGCTTAAGTTCCGGCAAACCACGCCCTGGCCGCCGCCGCTCAGACCTGGCCCAGCTTGCGCAGCCATCGGTCTCAAAATTGTCACCGAAAGCATAACGACAAACAAAGTGGGGCTGTAAAAAAACTTGGTCTTAACCGTAGGGACTCTCTTCATTTATTTCTCCGTCGTGAGATGTCTTTAGCAATTTGCGCTCCAGAGCAATTCGAGCTGCAACAGGGCGGAGACTACGTAATCGGGCGACACCTTGCGATATTTTTGTTGTCAAAAAGAATATCCATCCTTTACAATATAGCAAAATATGTCACAAGTCTTCGAATTTATTGAATATAAAAGGTACCTATCAACGCGCGTGCATGAAGTGCGCGGAAACCTCACCTCATTTGCCGAGGCTGCACGTTGCCAGCCTTCGTATCTCTCGCGCGTCTGTTCTTCAAAAATTCAGCTCACCCAGGATCACGCTTTCCGACTCTGTAAACATTGGGGATTTACAATCGAAGAGCGCGATTATTTTATGGATCTCGTCGACATGGACCGAGCGGCTGACATTGGCTTGCGAGAAGCAATTCATCACCGACTTTTGGCCGCGCAGGCGCTGCACTCGAATCTTCAAACGCGAACCAGCCGGCCTGCAGCAAACCTCAATCAAACAAATATAATTTATCATTCGCAATGGATTTACGCCGCTATTCATTATCTTACGAGCACGCAACTTTTTAAAACGGTCAGTCAGATCTCAAAAAGGCTCTGGCTATCTGAGCCGATCGTGAGCGAAGTTTTAAATCAGCTTGAGGAATGGGAGTTGGTGCGCCGATCGGGTACGAGTTTTGAGTTTAATGGTGGTGCCAGTCATATTGCGAAAGCATCTCCAGTCTTACCCATATTTCATGGCAACTGGCGGACCAAGGCCACGCAAGATAGTCAGAACCCGCGGACGGATGGGCTCCATTTTACGAATCTCCAAACTGTCTCGAAGGCTGATTTTGAGCGTCTGAAGCAGATTGCCGCAAACTTTGTCGAGTCGACGATTGAGGTAGCAGGTCCTTCTGCGCCCGAAGATCTGGTTGTTATTGTCTGCGATGTATTTAGGCCATGAGGACTTGTTGGCGCTGATCAGGACTCGAGATCACTAAACGAGTCAGTGTTTTTTTGATTTTAGACGGCGGTTGGCAGTTTTTACCTTTTGAACCTGTTGGTCTCTAAATTGAGCAAGTTTACTCATTAATTTTGGATCACTGAGCGCAAGGGTTCTTACGGCCAGGAGGCCGGCGTTGAAAGAATTGTCGATCGCAACCGTTGCGACAGGCACGCCCTTGGGCATCTGCACAACAGAGAGCAAGGCGTCAAGGCCGTTGAGTTTCGTGATGTTGACGGGAACGCCGATCACCGGAATGAGCGCGACTGCTGCAATCATACCCGGAAGGTGTGCAGCACCTCCAGCTCCCGCAATAATAACTTTGATGCCTCGTTCATCAGCGCTGGATCCATAGTCGATCATCGCTTGCGGCGTGCGGTGAGCTGAAACGACGCGGATCTCGTGTTTGACTCCAAATTCGGTCAGGCATTCGATTGCGCCCTG
>JAYVND010000496.1:0-4178 GCA_043758635.1 Bdellovibrionales bacterium | reverse complement strand
ATCTGGGATTGAAGCGCGGCTTAGGTGAGGATCTCGTCATCGCACCCTACGCAACTCTTCTTGCGTCAATGTACGAGCCGGCGCTTGCGGTCTCAAATCTGCGTAGGATTGCTAAAGTCGGGGGTGAAGGACCGTTCGGATTTTACGAAGCAATCGATTACACGCCATCTCGTGTTCCTGATGGAAAAACGAGTGTGGTGGTCAAGGCCTACATGGCTCATCATCAAGGTATGTCACTTATTTCGATTGCAAATATTTTTAAAAATGGCTTGATGCGCGACCGGTTTCACTCTGAGCCGATGATTCAAGCGGCCGACCTGCTTTTGCAAGAGCGGACGCCGCGCAACGTTGGAGTCAGCAAACTGATTGAAGAGGCAAACCAAAATGGTTTGGTGAAGGAAGAGACTGAATACGTCTCGCGTCAGTACCATGACGTCAATCGACCTGTCCCTACAACTCAACTTTTGGCAAACGACGAGTACTCGGTCATGCTGACATCGTCAGGCTCTGGCTACAGTCGATTCCGAGATCTTGCTGTGAACCGCTGGCGCGAGGATGTGACGAGGGACAATTGGGGCAGTTACGTTTACCTCAAAGACTGCGGAAGCGAGAAGGTTTGGTCGGCCACTTATCAGCCGACTTGCGTGCAAGCAAAACGTTACGAAGTTACATTCTCCGACGACCGCGCCTGTTTCACGCGTGAAGACGAGGAAATCGCTTCGAGCTTTGAGATTTTTATTTCGCCCGAAGAGAATGCGGAGATTCGTCGACTAAAGCTCACAAATCTTGGAAGCTTGCCACGCGAAATTGAAGTGACGTCTTATTTTGAGGTCGCGATTGCAGGGCAGAATGCCGATGTGGCTCATCCAGCGTTCTCAAATCTTTTTGTGCAGACGGAATACGTGAAGGACTTGCTGGCACTCGTAGCCACCCGAAGACCGCGGGCGGGTGGTGAAAGACCTCCCTGGATGGCGCACGTGATTGTCCCCGACGCGAGTTCTGTTGGAGGAGTTGAGTTTGAGAGCGACCGCGCTCGGTTCTTGGGCCGAGGAAAAACAGTGAAGAACGCTTCGTCGATTTTCACCTCACAACCATTGAGTAACACTGTTGGTTTAGTACTAGATCCGGTCATGAGTTTACGAACAAGAGTTCAAATCCAGCCTGGAGCGACCGCCACGATCTCATTTTCGACAGTGATCGCGGGCGATCGCGAAGAGGTTCTCCGTCTTGCAGATAAATTTCGTGATCAGGCGGCGATTGAACGTGCGACCGACCTGGCTTGGACCCAAGCGCAAGTCAAATTGCATTACTTAAATATCGAAGCCGACGAAGCCCATTTATTTCAGCGCCTTGCGACCCGCCTTTTATTCTCGGATTCATCGCTGCGACCTTCGAGCGAAATCATTAAACAGAACACAAAATATGTAACGGGACTCTGGGCCTACGGCATTTCGGGAGACAATCCAATTATTTTAGTGAGCATCAATGACCTTGAAGATAGAGGAATTGTGCGACAGCTCATCAAAGCGCACGACTACTTAAGCTCCAAGCGCGTCGTGGTAGATCTCGTGATTCTCAGTGATAAACCAGTTTCGTATGCCCAGGAACTTCACGAAACTTTGCTGTCGATGGTAGATGGGGCGCCACGCTCGATTGGGACTTCGTCAGTTGTAAGAGGAAAAATATTCGTTCTTAAGCGAGACGCTCTCTCGGCGGATGATCGACTCTTGCTCTACGCCTCGGCGAGAGTGGTGTTGTCGAGTCAGCAAGGAAGTTTGGCTGAGCAAATTCGTCGGATTCGCCCGGCGGTCAGCTTCGACGCGAACGCGGTCCGCAGCTTGCTAAAAGCTCCGGTGGTGAGAACAGAAGCACTTTCGATTCCGGCGCTTTCATTCTTCAACGGAATCGGTGGATTTGCTTTAAACAATTCTGAGTACTTCGTGGTTTTGGCCCCCGGCGTGACCACGCCAACCCCTTGGATCAATGTCATTGCTCACGCCGAATTTGGATTTCAAGTGTCGGAGAGCGGCTCCGGATACACTTGGTCTCTGAACAGTCGTGAGAATCAAATGACCCCTTGGTCAAATGATCCGGTCGGTGACCCAGCTGGAGAAGCGTTCTATATTCGTGATTTAGAAAACGGTGCGACTTGGTCTCCTACCGCACAACCCATCCGCAATCCCGGAGGTACTTATATCGCTCGCCATGGTCAAGGCTACAGCAGCTTTGAACACGCCGCGAATGGAATTCATAGTCTGCTCACGCAGTTCGTTGCACCAAATGAGGCCGTTAAAATCTCGAGTCTCAAACTTGTGAACAACGGATCGACCGCGCGCAGACTTTCAATTACAAGCTATGTCGAATGGGTTTTAGGCTTTTCGCGCGCGGCGATGGCACCGACGACGATCACCGAAGTTTGCCCCTTTACTGGCGCGCTTTTCGCTTACAATACGCGAAGTGATGAGTACGGAACGCGCATTTCGTTTGCAACTTTCTGCGGTGGGAATACTTCGTTCACATGTGATCGAACAGAATTTATCGGTCGAAACGGTTCTCTCGATCAACCTGCAGGCCTCATGTTGAAGTCGGCGCTTTCCTGCCGATCTGGAGCTGGCCTTGATCCTTGCGCCGCCGCTCAAATCGAAATAAATTTGCCGGCTGGTGCAACGACGGAAGTCGTATTTATCTTGGGGCAAGCCGAGAGTCGCAATCAAGCGCAAGATCTGATTCACGCTTTCAGGACAGTTGACACGGGGAAGTTACTGCACGCAGTGCATGCAAAGTGGGACGGAATTCTCAGTAAAATTCAGGTTGAAACGCCAGACAAAGCAATGGATCTGATGCTCAATTGTTGGCTCTTGTACCAGACAATGGTCTGCCGATTCTGGGCGCGTTCAGCATTCTATCAAGCGGGTGGAGCGTACGGATTCAGAGATCAATTGCAAGACATGTTGGCTCTGTCGACATCTCAGCCGCAAATTGCGAGAGAGCATATTTTGCGAGCGGCAAGTCGACAGTTTGTCGAGGGAGATGTTCAACATTGGTGGCATCCACCGTTTGGGCGCGGCGTGCGAACGCATTTTTCAGACGATCTGCTATGGCTTCCCTATACGGTTTCGCATTATTTGAGTGTGACAAATGATCAGTCAATTTTGGACAGTCAGATTACTTTTCTCGAGGGAGCGTTGCTGAAGCCAGATCAGGAAGACTCTTATTTCGTTCCAGCAACTTCTCACAACACGTCTACACTTTTTGAGCATTGTGCTCGCGCGATCGATAAGAGTCTTGCGACTGGTGCTCACGGACTTCCGTTGATGGGCTCGGGCGACTGGAACGACGGCATGAACCGAGTTGGTAAAGAAGGAAAAGGCGAGAGTGTTTGGCTCGCCTGGTTTCTTTAAACAAATTTAGTTGAGTTTGTAAAAGTCGCTCGCAGTCGCGGCGAAAATCGTCGGGCCGACAGCTGGGCTGCGCATGCTTTGGCGCTTCAATCTTCGGTCGAAACCACTTCATGGGATGGTGGTTGGTACCGAAGAGCTTACTTTGATGATGGCACACCGCTTGGCACAGCCGCCGGCGAGGAGTGTCGCATCGATTCACTATCGCAAACGTGGGCCGTGATTTCTCAAGCTGCCGAACCGGAACGAGCGAAGATGGCAATGAAGGCCGTGGACGACATTTTGGTGCAACCCCAAAATGATTTGATCATGCTTTTCACCCCACCGTTTGATAAGACGTCACTCGACCCTGGCTACATCAAAGGTTATTTGCCAGGTGTCAGAGAGAATGGCGGACAGTACACTCATGCCGCAGTGTGGGTCGTGATTGCCCAAGCGATGATGGGTGAAGGTGCCAGAGCGCACGAATTATTCACGATGCTCAATCCCGTGAACCACGGAGATTCGTTCGAGGCGATTCAACGTTACAAAGTTGAACCGTATGTTTTAGCTGCCGATGTTTATTCAGTGGCGCCACACACGGGCCGCGGCGGATGGACTTGGTACACGGGATCATCCGGTTGGATGTATCGCGCGGGAGTTGAATTTATTCTCGGCGTGAGACTCGAAGGCAATGAGCTCGTGCTTGATCCCTGCATTCCACCAGCGTGGCCGCAGTTCAAGATTCAATATCGCCACGGGGACTCTCGCTATCACATCGACGTGCAGAACCCGAATCAG
>JAYVND010000495.1:0-4192 GCA_043758635.1 Bdellovibrionales bacterium | reverse complement strand
GAAGTCGCGAAGTTTACGGGTGGCAGCAACATTGAACTCGCGTGAGTCAACCGCGTGAGCGGCACCCTCAACCATCGACATGTTTTTTGCGCCTGAGTATTCTTCGAGGCGATCCACCGTGGTTTTTCCGATTCCGCGAGCGGGAACATTGATCACGCGTTTGAACGCAATGTCGTCGGTCGGATTCATGATAAGTTTCATGTAACTTAAAATGTCTTTGATCTCCATGCGCTCATAGAACTTCATGCCGCCAATCAAGCGGTACGGGATATTGCGCGAGCGGAATTGCTCTTCCAGTACGCGGCTCTGAGCATTGGTGCGGTAGAAAATCGCGAACTCTTCGGCCTGATGATCGGTATTTGCCAAAAGCTGCGCGACTTCGCCGACGACAAAGCGTGCCTCGTCGTACTCGTTATTCTCCTCGCGGACAATGATCGGATCACCCGATGGATTGTTGGTGAAGAGAGTTTTATCTTTGCGTTGAGAGTTGTTGCGAATCACGTGCGTGGCTGCACCGATGATCGTCCCGCTGGAGCGATAATTCTCTTCGAGTTTGACGACTTTAGCTTCGCCAAAGTCCTTTTCGAAATCCAAAATGTTGTTGATGTCGGCACCGCGCCAGCTGTAGATCGATTGATCTTCATCGCCGACGACGCAGAGATTGCCGTGACCGCTTGCAAGTTTTTGCACAAGCAAATATTGAATTCGGTTCGTATCTTGATACTCATCTACCATGATATAGCGGAATTTATTTTGATACATCTCTAGAACAGCTGGGTAATCTTGAAAGAGGACATATGTTTTCATTAAGAGATCGCCAAAATCGAGCGAGTTCGCGCGCTTCATTTCCTCTTCGTACTTTGTGTAAACCTGAAGCGTGCGCTCGTCCATTAAGTTGCGGCGCTTGCGCATATCGTCTGGCGTGAGGCCATCTGTTTTTGCACCGTTGATGCGCGAAGCAAAAACTTTGGCGGGATGAGTTTTTTCGTCGATGCCGAGAGCAACGCAAACTTTTTTGACCATCGAAAGCTGATCAGACGTATCGTAGATTCCGAAAAAAGGTTTGTAGTCGAGCAGGTGAATGTGTTCACGCAGAACGCGAGCGCAGATTGAGTGAAATGTGCTGATCCACATGCGTTCATAAATTTGTACGCCAACCTTGCGAAGGAGGGCCGTGATTCGACTCTCCATCTCTTTTGCAGCTTTATTCGTGAAGGTCACGGCCAGGACTTCGCTTGGAGAGGCGAGGCCCTGCGCGATCAAATTTGCCGTGCGGTAGGTGAGAACGCGCGTTTTTCCAGAGCCGGCTCCTGCGAGAATCAGCAGTGGGCCGTTGAGAGTCTGAACCGCATCGAGCTGAGGTGGGTTGAGCGTCCGTGCAAGTAATGCGAGCGCCTCGCCAGGCGATGTTCCCTCGAGATCGACGACTGGCCCGTGGTTGAACCGCGGAGTTGGCCGCGAGGAAGCATTTGAACCGCTCGAATTGGAACTCACTGAACGTGGGCTCAATCCTGTGTTGGAGCCTGAGTTAGGACTTGAGCTCGAGCGTGAGCTAGAACCAGCCCCAGAACCAGCGCCAGTAACAGGACCGGGGCCTTTTCCTGGGTCTGCAGCCGAGGGAGATAACTGCGAGCTTTCAGGAGTGTCAGCCGAAGATTGCGAACCTGCGGTCATTTCTGAGCCCGAGCCAAAGGTGAATTGCTCTTGAGAAGCGTCTGATTTCGATTTGGGGTCCATCATTTTGGGTACACCTTTTGCTCACTTTTTAGCCGAGCTGTTGCTTCGAGAGTTGTGCTAGAAGATTTGTGGTTCATCTGCTTTTCTCCTGGAGCCGTCGGTTGCTTCGAAGAGCGTGAAATCTAATTCAGTGGGTGAAATTTGTGAAGCTTTCATCAGTTGGACCAGCGAAAACCTTCCGGACAGCGCTCTGCAAATCCCCTGCTTTGTCGGTCGCGCCCTTATTTTTTGCGCTCAGCGTGAAACGTGGGCTGAAACATGGGGCAACCCTCGGCACTTTGGTGGCAATCAGCCTTCTTACCGGCTGCGCTCCCGGGTCCAAAGGCACTACGAATATTTATCAGTTGCCCTGGGCTGATGATGTCGGAAATTACTCTCTCCAAAAAGTAGAAGTAACCTCATTCAGTCATCCATCTGATCTGACTGGCCGATACGGACAAGTCCTTATTCATCCGCACGACGATGAAAATCAGAAACTGACAGACACCAAAGCTGCCGGACATTTCATCAAAGCTGGCGGTGTCGAAATTGCGGCTGATATTTTGAGTTTGCAAGCAGCGACGGTCTACGCCCATGTTGAGCGTTTGCACACTCTTGACGTCTTGACGGGTGCTGAATCTTCGATTCACTGGCCGCTTACATACGGGCTAGATGTGAAAACGACAGACGGCGTAATGAGCAACGCGCTCTACGATCCAAAACGCGATGCGGTTGTGATCATGCCTTACAAAGCTGGTCGTCTGCCGATTTCCATCAATGGTGGAATTTTAGCGCACGAACATTTTCATACGATCTTTCAAGCGATTGTGATGAAGGGTTTGCCAGAGGCGACGCTGGTTTCAACGCCCGGCCTCATGGAAGCAGCAGCACCCACGCTTTCGGTGCCGGGAAAAAGCGAATGGTCAGAGGAAGCACTCAAAACATCGGCTGATGCCGCTAAACGAATCGAGTTGATCCAAGCCCAATTTCATGCGAATCATTCTTTTGCAGAGATTCCGATCACGACTTACAATAATTTTCTCATTCATGGTATTAATGAGGGCCTGGCAGACTTTTACGCCTGGGTTTATAGCGGAGATCCCACATTTATTGAGAGCTCCCTGCCGGTCGAAGCAGTGGCTTTTCGCCGAATGAATATTCACTCACGCGCGATGCCAGAGACAAATATTTGGGTGTCACTTTTGCGCACACCGGGAGACCCTTCGACTGTTTCGTCGGCTGGTTTTCAGTTGGGCGAAGCTTATGTTCTGGGAACGTACTATTCGACGTTTTTGCGAGAGCTGGCGATTCGATTGAGTGTTCCCGAGACTTCTGATGCTCACGCATCGACCGGAGAATCAAATGAAACTCAGACGACAACGCTGGTCGAGTCGCCAAGTGAAAAGCCAACTGAGAAGCCAACTGAGAAACCAACTGAGAAGCAAAAAAATGCGCTAAGTGAAGTCATCACAAAAGATCAACGGCATTCAAATTTGCAGCTTCCACTCACATCGCCACGAAATGCGCGAGCGCTGGGCGGAATTGCCGCGTCGGAAGTCGCAGCGCGAGCCGTTGTCGCGAATGCCTTAGTTTCTTCATTGCCAGATTTAACGATTGCCCTCAAAGCTGATTACAAGACGGCCTATATCAACCCTGTTGTCGTGATTGCGCCGCTCTTTGCACATCTCGTTCAGGTGAATGCAGCTATGTGTGAACTTGCGCAAAACTTCATTGCGCAAAGTGTAGTTCCAAGTTCGGAGAGTTCGCTGCAGAAATCAGATACGGGTAGAACCGAATCCATTGTGGCTAAGAATCTTTTGCCGGCTGCATGCGTGAACTTTGTGGCGCCTAAGGCGGCGACTCAGCGACAAGGGCCCAGCACGAAACCGGCGAGTCCGTCTTCGACGCAATCTACAATTCAATCTGCGACGTCGGGAGTTTGACTGCGTATGTTGCACTCGTATAAGTTCGGTTTATCTTTGATTCTACTGTTCAGTGTTTTACTTTCACTTAACGCCCAAGCGAATGGCGTCTTTGCGTCGACGGGCGTTGCCTATTCGCCTCTGCTTGCGAGCGATGGTCACAGTTATGACACCCCGACCGCGCTCGCGGTTCGTGCTGGTTATTGGTATTACATTCACCATGTCCCGCTAGATTCCTATCTTGAGTATCAACAATACCAAGTGAAAGATGGTTCGGATTTACTTTCGATCTCCCGAATTCATCGCGAGCTTTCGGCTTGGCTTCGATATCGCTATCCGAATAAGTGGCGCGCGAAACCCTACCTCGCGCTGGGCGCGGGTGCTGCGTCCGACGTACTGAAGACTCACTTCAATGGTGATTCGACTGTCAGTACACAGAGCCCGGAATTTATGGTGGGCGGGGCGACCGGGGTGTCTGTGAGGATTGCATGGGGCATCGAGGCGCAGCTGGAAGGGCGCATCAGCTCAGCTGCTTCTTATCAGCCCAACCCGCT
>JAYVND010000494.1:0-4201 GCA_043758635.1 Bdellovibrionales bacterium | reverse complement strand
CCAGAAACTTGCCCAGCGATCGGCCCAGAGACCGGCAACACACTTGAACTCGGTACACGTCGAAGTTTGCGGGAATTATTCATTCAACCCAGACCTTTCAAAAAACGAGGCTCACCTTTTATTTTGCCCTAGTTTATAGGGCGCTGGGGAGTCTCGTTTTAAGAAGCAGGTTGCACGCGATGAAGTTAAAAAAGTCGGTTAAATGCTGACCGAGACCCGGGCGCCAATGATACTTGGGTCGCCGTAACCTTTACTCATGCCCGAGAAGATTGTCGAAAATCGAAACGAGAGGTCGAGTGGATTTGTGCTTGTTCGCAAAAGTTCATAGCCGGCGCCAAGGCCTAGACTAAAGCCCTCTGCCATTCCATCCGAAATTGAACTTGCGTAACCATAGCCGACATCCGCAGTCACATAAGGCGCATTTTCGATTCGATTGACGAAGTAATAATTGCCTCCGATGGAACCGTTGTAGAACTGAGCGCCGTCGCCGCCACCTGTCAAATTTGCCTCAACCATGATCTTCGTCGAAAGAAATGGATTCATATCCCATACAAATGCGCCGGCAAGTCCATACATCACTTGGTCAGAGGCCATATGGCGCGAGACCATCGGGCCAAGACCAACCAACCAGCGATTGGTTTGCCGCTCCGGAAACTCATTTACGATGTTTTGAAGTTGGCGAGAAGAGCGCGTGACGTCGGCGGGATCTGCCGTTTTAGCCCCGCGATTCTGAATGGGGCTGTCACCGTTTGCACCGTTCGGCTGACCGCTGGAATTTTGATTTCCAGTCGCCATTTGCGGAGCATTCTGTGAATTAGAACTGTCATCGTAGGCGCCACCGCCCGCAACCGCATCATTCGCCGAACCATTTGTCGAACTATGCGTAGAGTCCGTACCAGAGGCGTTTACCGACGTTCCAGTAGAAGCCGCGTTCAAATTCCCATTCCGATTGCCAGAACGGTCGCCCGAATTGCTGTCGTAGCCCCCACTCGATTTCAAAGAATTCGCGCTCGAAGTGTCTTCTGCCGGCCGATCCATATTCTGTGCTGTTTTCGCGCCGTAAATTTGAGCTGATTTTGCGCCCGAATTTGAACCCGAATCTGCTCTATAACTTTGACCCGAATTTGCGCGTGTGCCAAGGTTCGCTCTTGCACGCGGAGCAGAACTGTCGCCCGTAGTTGACCCCGATTTATCACCCGCGTTTTCAGCCGAGGCATTCGAAAATGGAGCGGATGGATATCTTGCTGCGCCACCTTTTTTGTACGAAGCCAACGGTTCAGCTAGGACGTGGGAGACGGTGCGCTTAGCCGCCATATCAAGCTCAGTGATGCGAGGAAATTTCGTCTGCGAAACGTAAACTATTTCACCATTGATCGCCTTTTCCAGGGTCAAAAGAAAGATGTCGCCCAACCGCAAAAGGCGCGGCTGAAGCTGAATCTTAGACATGGACTCGTTGGCAACAAGTTGATCGCCCGGGCGATTAGCAACTGCCGAACGAATCAGAGCTTTGGTGGCCTGAGCCTCGTCGCCAGTGATGCCGGCTTCGGTGATCGGATCTTTCACGAAGATAGTCTCAGCTTTTGCCTGAGCGGGCCAGACCATAGCGCCCAACAGGAGGCCTGCGAGCATCATCATAAGGAGTCCGGCCGGAAGCCAGTATGGGCGATCTGAGCTTTTCCCCTTCGTGAGAGGATATGAATCAGACTCTAGATTCCGAAAAAATTTCGTAAACTGAATGCTCTGACCGTTAAAGGAATAGTGACTCAAACCATTTTTAGCAAAATACATAGACGACCCCCTGGCACCTGACTATCTTGCGCGAGGATTCAAAAAACTGTGAGTATTAAACACGTTGTGCATGGATCTTGACTGCACTGAGTTAAGTTTTGCGAGAATCAACACAATGACGCGTGGCTCGCTCCGATTGGGATTTATCGATTTCAATCGCTCCAATGCGCGTCGCTCCAGTACGCGTGGCTCACTGAACTTACTGCTGTGCTCGAGGGAGAACGTAAAATGTACGATTGGCGATTGAAAAAGGGCTCCGATAAGAAATTCAAGAGCGGTCATCCGTGGGTCTTCTCGAGTGAACTTGCACAGAGCCCGAAAAACGTGGTGGCCGGCGCTCTTGTCGATCTTTACGAGTACGAAGGCGCCTTTTTGGCCCGCGGATACGGGCATCCCAATTCGATGATTTCGTTTCGCGTCTTGTCGCGCTCGAAGCAGGAAAAAATCGACGCGGAATTTTTTGCAGGACGTTTCCTGCAAGCGGCGCACTCGCGCCAAATCGCGGGTGTTTACTCGTTTTCGCATCGTTTTGTTTTTGCAGAAGGTGACGACATTCCGGGACTCATTATCGATCGCTTCCGTTTAGCCGACCTCGGTCGGCCAGCACAAGTCATGGTGCTTCAGTTCTCGACTGCTGGATTGGATCGCCTCACTCCCGAAGTTCTAAAAGGGCTTGAGTATTTTGTCGAGCGCGAGAGCGAGCGAGACGCGTCTGCTCCAAAATGGGAATCGACAGCTATCGTGATCGCAAACGATAGTAAATCGCGTGCGATGGAGGGAGTAGAGGTCACCGCGAAAGCTGTGTATCGGACTTTCAAAGGCTTCTCCGCCAATCAATCGATGATTTTAATTCAGCCGTCGCTTGGGACTTTAAAACCAGTGGTCTTCGAGGTGGATTTTGTAGGTGGACAAAAAACCGGATTTTTTCTCGATCAAAGATTGAATGTGGCTCTTGCCGCAACGCTTGCGCAAAACGTGATGCGCGAATACCTCGTTCGCCAGAGAGACACAGCGCCGGGCGTGGAGACTCAGCCACTAAAGATTCTCGATCTTTGTTGCTACGTGGGACAATGGGGAACTCAACTTGCCCACCTGGCGTCGAGCCTTGGAATTCGGGCAGAAATCACGCTTCTGGATGCGAGTCAAAAAGCTCTCGAGATTGCAGCTCGAAACGTCGAGCATCAGGGAGGGGTAGCAAAAATGCTCAAGATGGATGTCTTGAGTGATCTCTCGCTTTTACCAAAGCAAGATTACGATATCGTGATTTGTGATCCGCCTGCATTCATCAAAAAAAAGAAAGATCTGCCAACTGGAGGCGCAGCCTACCACAAGCTGAACCGAGAGGCGATCCGTCGAGCAAAATCGGGAGCTCTTTTTGTGAGCTGCTCTTGCTCAGGACTTTTCACCGAAGAAGAATTCCGCGCGATGTTGGCCAAAGCCTCACTCACCCAGGAGAATCGCGTGCGGTGGCTTTTGCGAGGGAGTCATAGCCCAGATCATCCACAACGCCCCGAGTTTCCGCAAGGCACCTACCTCAAATCTTGGATGGGACTGGTCCTATGATCGCGCGAAACGGAGATAAACTGATTCTATTTATGCTGTGTCTGGCACTTCTGCCAAGCTGCCAATTATTTTGCCCTCGGTCAAAATTGCAAGACCAGTCGATTGTCGAAAGCGATGCGAGAGGGGGACGTAGAGCGCCGTCGGCTTCGCCCGTTGCGCAAGCTGGTCGATCAGCGATTGATGATTGGACAAGCCGACCGCCCATTCGTGTTTCTCGTCGGGCATTTGACGGACAGTTGTCGAGCTTGCAATTTCACGCAAACTATCTCGTGATGAGTCTGCCATTCTTATTTATGAGACCCGTTTATGACGATCTGAAATCTCGAGTCGACGGAAAGTTGATCTCTCGAGGCGAGTCGCACGTGACGGTGATGACGCCACCTGAAGAGGCGCTTTTGGCCGCTGTAGGTATCACGCAAACTATGATCGATGCCGTTGCGGCTCAAAAAAATATCCAGCAGGCAGAATTAATCCCGTTTTGTTTAGGAATGGGGCAGGCCATTTTGGATGGTAAGACTGAAAAAACGTATTTCATTGTTGTTCAAGCAAGGCAGTTGCTTGATATTCGTCGCAGCATCGGAGCTATCGTACAAAAGCCGTCTTCCGGAGCGTCGATCGAAGCCGGTCACTTTTTTGCCCATGTGACAGTTGGATTCACCCGTCGTGACCTTTTTGAGCAGGATGGAGTCATCAAAGATGCAGCCAGCTGCATCTTTCCACTTGAACTCATTCCTTAGATCCTTAGTGGCGCGCACGTAGAGATGCAGGGACTTTGTCGCTTGCGCAATGGACGACTGGATTCTGGTCCAGGCTGCGGTTCCCAGATGACTTTGTATCAGTCGACCTGTAG
>JAYVND010000493.1:0-4214 GCA_043758635.1 Bdellovibrionales bacterium | reverse complement strand
TTTCTAGTGTGGCGCTCAAGGCGACTTCGTATTCCGCTAAAGTATATTTTCGACCCTGAATCGTGAGTTTGGAAGCCCTTGTAAAAAGAAGGTGGCCGAACTCGTGTAGAACTATAGCGCTAAAATCGCCGTCAGCAATTTCCGAATTATGTGCCGTGATAATCTCCTCGGTGTCGTTATTGAAGGAGGAGTCGGCAAGATGAGAGGCTGAGCTATTCACTGAAACAAAGGGTATTTCAAACTCGTCCATTACGTCGCTCGCTCGCGTGAAAACACCCTGAAGTCTTACTTTTTGAGCATAAGAAGCCTCGCCATTGAACCTGACTCTATCAGTTGAAGACGCGATTGCGCCCGGCACGCTCTGTTTGAATAGTGTTTCACACAGATTTGCCGCGAAAACTCTCTGCGGACAAAAAAGACCGCTGAGTGCGAGCAAAAAAAACAGATATTTAAAATTTGGCAAATTCGACGTTGACCGGATTCTAGATAGAATCCCATAGCCTAAGAAAAAATAGGTGCTGCTTCGACGGGCGAGGCGAGTACCCTCGGGCGACTCTTCGGAGTGATGCTTCATGTGCAGATAGTGAGCAAGTCTGATGCCAGAGAGTTCGCGGCCCGTAGTTAAATTAATTCATGGAGGAACAGGGGGGCTTTCCTGACATCCTCGCCGCACCTGCAAACCATTACGACACAGGATAGACTGCCGATTCATTTTCGGGCTGTGCCGGCGAAGGTGGCTTCATATGGCGCATTCGGTAGCAGTTAGAGGTGGGACCAATTTTGTACGCTTGCCGCATTCCGTGAAGGTCGACTTTTACAGATCAGCACCGTCGAATTTTCAGGCGTCTGAACACTGTTTAGACACTGTTCTGAGGCAGTAGTTACTGAAGACGCTAAGGCTCGGCAGGATGTCCCCGAGATCAGCGAATCGTTAAAGTGAGTGGCATGTGGTCGGTGGGTCTACAAGAACCAGTGATTTCTGCAGATTTGAGGGAAATGCTAACTCGAGGGCCGTTCCATCCGAGGTCGTCGTTTGCTACAAAAACCTCGCTCGCCACTCCCACCTGACGGGCCCCGCAGAAAATCGCCTGGGATTTCATTGTAAGCTTGCTGCATCCTGCAAGTCTCATCGGGAAAAATGTTCCAATCGTCGAGTAGCCGATCTGAATGTTATCGCCACCTTCATCATCCATGACCGCAGCTAGATTCTTCTGGTCCGGTCCATAGCCGCTGCCGCAGTTTACCGCGTCCGCATTAGAGACCGAGCAAAACAAAAACATAGAGGCGAGCAAGCAGAAAATTTTCATAAACCTTTTCCTGTCTTATATGAATCGAGGACATTCAGTGAGGGTAAACATGGTTGCGCTTTGATCGCACACCGCTCCAGGAGTAGAACAGCAAAATCGGTACCGTAACTTCGTGGCATACAGCGAAAACAGCTTCGCCTTAACTGGCTCGTCAGATAAAAAGTTTCCAGGCCTACTGAATTAAATGCATCGATCACCCCATCCTTGTCACCCCATCCTTGTCACTGTTGAGTCCAGGTGATCTCGAACTTACCGCGTTCAAAAATCTTTCTCAAACAGCCTTCGACCTCACCGAGGTTCGCAAAAATATCAGCAGGAAGAGACCAGCAATTTCAGTTGTCATAAAATATGGCTCCGTCATTCTAAGAGCTTGCTCTACCGCAGACAGATGGGCTGTGGATGGAAACAAAATACAGAGGGCCGGCCACAAAAAAATTTTGATGTCTCGAGAGAAGACTTCGGGCACTACGAGCAAGTCGCCGACATAATCACAAAATTGGTGGGTAAAAACTCCGCATGCGAGTGCGCAACGGCTCCATGCTTTGACAATCCGCTTTTCAATAGTTGCCACAAATAAAAGAACTATAAATGTGTGTGCCAAAGAGCGAGTGCCAGGAGCGAGATTTAAAAAATAAAAAACAGACTTATCAATAATATCGGGCAGCAACGAGCCCAAGAGGACCGTACCTAGTGGCATGAGTTTATCAAAGGGCTTGGCAATTAATCTAGCGAAGCCTAGGTGTCCGAAAATAAACATTTTGTATTTTGTTCTGTTCTTAAATGAGGGGTCAAAGTGCAGCTCTTCTGACCCGCGTTGCTTGCGTCGACACTAAGAAGATTATTTCCTTTTTATTTGTTCTAGACAACGGCGATTTCCATTATTGAGCCCCCTATGAAGAAAGCTGAAACCTCGCGCCTGGGAGACGATATTCTGTTGAGCGCGGCCGCAGGACACTGCCTTTAGTCGTAGCCGTCCCACTCAGTTTACGGTCGACGAGCCAAAAGTTTTGCTTTTAGATGTTTGTGGTTTCTAGGCAAATCTTCGTATCAATTATTAGAAAGTACGTTAAAATCCTATTCACCACCGGGGTGTAGCGACGGTTGCTGATGGCAAGCCCAGCGACGGAATCAGTGTAGGAGAGGCTCAAATTTTGTCGAAATCGCCTTCGTTAAAGACCGAGTTTTTCTGGCTCCTACTTAGCAATCTTTTTTATGCTGGCTGCCAGTATCTAATGCTTATCGGGATTATCAAGCTAACTGCCCCCGCAACTGTCGGAATATTTGCGTTCGCTTTAGCTGTGAATGCACCAATTGCGTTGTTTTTCTCTTTCTCTCTACGAGCCGTGCTCATCAGTGATCCTGCGGAGCGGTTTTCAAGTGTAAACTATCTCCATTTCCGTATTGCGACAGCGGCGGCAACATTTTTAAGTGGAGTTTTTTTCGTCCTCGTGACGGCTGCAAAGGGATCTCTGGCGCACGTCATTATCCTTATCGCACTGATTAAGGCGATCGAATCGATTTCAGACCTTATTTACGGTTTTTTACAGAAATCTGCAGAAACCGCGCAGATCGCCAAATCAATGATCATTCGAGGCATTTTTTCGGCAGCACTCTCGCTCATTTTTTTGTATTGGAGTCGAGAAATTGAGTGGCTTTGTTTCGGTTGGTTGGTTGCGACTGTGGGGACGTGCGTCTTTTACGATTGGTATCTCTTTCGGCGTTATGCGCTTGCGGCCCGAGCAATTGAGTCAGTTGATTTGAAGCCGAATCCTTTCGATTTGTCTCGCTACAAAGCACTGGTGTTTTTAGCGTTACCACTTGGGCTTGCAGCAATATTTAGTTCATTAGAGGTGAACGTTCCTCGATACTTTATTGAAGGGTCGCTTGGAATGAAATCGCTTGGTTTATTTTCGGCCTTGGCCTATCCGCTCATTTTGGTAAATCAAGTGATGGGTTCACTTGCAATTGCGCCTTCGCCCCGACTCGCAAGAATGATTGAAAAGCGAGAATTTAAATTGTTTAGAAGACTGTTACAGCGATTGGTTGCCATCGCGGTCGCTGTATCATTTGGGAGTTCGGCTATCGCAATAACTTTTGGGGAATTAATTTTGTCGAAATTGAACGGGCCCGCCTATGCTCTCGAATATCGCACATTTGCAGTGTTATCACTCGCGACCGGAGCCGCCTCAATCGCGATTTTTTTCGGAGCCGCTTTAAGCGCCATGCAGGCATTTAAAACAAAATTAATCTTGCAATTTATAAGCCTCGCCGCTGTTGTTATGGCATGCGCAGTGGCTGCGAGACATAATAACTTATATTCAATGGGCGTTGCCCTTTTTATTGGCTCGGTTGTCTCTTTAATTTCGCAAGTCATTGCTTGCGAGTTGCACCTCCGCCAATGCTCGACGGTTGCTGCAGCGTCTGAATGAATTTTAAATAAGGAATGATGTGGCCACACTTAAAATTCTGCACGTTTTCGGTAGAATGGATCGCGGCGGAGCCGAAGTTCGCACTCTCGAGCTTTTTCGGCGCCTTAGAAAAACGCATGGTTCCGCAATTCAATTTGATTTTTGCGTCTTATCAGGCGAAACGGGCGAACTTGATCAACTCATTCGCGAACTCGGTGGAAATATATACTATCTCCCATTGCGCTGGGGCTTTGGAGCTCGATTCAAACTCTTACTCGTGCAAGGGCGATACTCTTGTGTCCACTCGCACGTACAACTCTTTTCGGGATATCTTCTTCGAATCGCAAATCAGGCCAAGGTCAGTAGTCGCGTCGGGCATATTCATACAACAGGTGGTTATGGAAGCGGGCAGTTTCGGCGGTTCGTGCAGAATATTTTTATGAAAAGGTGGCTACTCCAACATGCCACGAAAATTATCGCGGTTAGCCGCGGAGCTTTA
>JAYVND010000492.1:0-4214 GCA_043758635.1 Bdellovibrionales bacterium | reverse complement strand
TTGGAGCGGGTGTCCCTGGGTCAGCCGGTGCTGACATCGAACCAGATGATCCCATAGGATCTGTATTAGTCGGTGCTCCGTTGTCTTGTGCATTTGCAATCGCCATTGCCAGAACTCCAGCAAAGATCACTGCGGCCATCTTCATCATTTGGATAGTCTCCTTAGTTGTGACCGAATTTTATTCATGAAAATTAAGACTGTGCAAGGACCTCGACGAAAGTGAATGGAAACATCAAGAAGTACGACCTTGGTCCAGGATTCGAAGCGCTGCGCCATAAATTTTATCCAAGCGCTCCCAAACCGTGCCGCTACGTAGGGGATCTGCGCATATTTTGAGCCGCTCGAAAGTGCCAAAGTAGGGCGATGTTCCTGGGGGCGTCGCGCTCGGGGGTTGCCCTCGATTTGATTTATTGGAATGATAGCGACATCTTACCCGAGTTTCTCTCTCGCTTATCCGCTCAAGCGGCTTGCGGCCTAAGGACAATTGAAGATGGCAAAACAGATCACGAGCAGTAGTACGGCAGAGTATTTTGCAAAGAATTTGCAGCAGGTGGGATTTTCCTCACCAACGAAAGCCGTTTTGACGACTCTAAAAGAGTCGGTCGACAACTCTTTGGATGCGTGTGAAGAGTCGGGTATCTTGCCGGATCTCACAATCACCGTAAACAAAATTGGTGTGGGAGCATCGAAAAGCTCGGATCTCGTCGAAATCACGGTTGAAGACAACGGTCCCGGCATCGATTCCGATGATCTCGCGAAGGTCTACGGTGAGTATCTCGCGTCGAGTAAATTTGGTCGTGGACAGTGCACCCGAGGGCAGCAAGGAATTGGGATTTCGGCTGCAACCACTTGGGCGCAGTTGACCAATGCCACCGGTGTTCGTGTGACCTCAAAAACTTCGAAGATGCGCAAGGCAATTGAAGCAACGGTAGATGTCGACATCAAGGGCAACCAAGGTATTATCAAGCGCAAAGAGACCATCGACTGGGATCGCCCGCACGGTGTGCGCGTTGAGTTTAAAATCGATGGAAGAGTTCAGCTCAACGGCGACGGGGGGATTTTGACTTATCTCGAGGGCACGACCCTCGTGAATCCCCATCTAAAACTTAGATACAAGCTTCTCGAAAACGATTGGGTGACGATCGAGCGCGTGACTGAACAGCCTCCGGAGATTCCGGCGGCGACTCTTCCGCATCCGCACACGATGAAACTAGGCGAGTTTATGACTCACGCGAGTCTTTTCGGCAAAGTGGAGTTCGGGAAGTTTTTGAAGACCGGCTTCTCGCGTGTGACTGATCAGACGTTGAAAGACCTCGTGAAAGCGGGTCTACCGAAGCCGTTGATCGATATGCCGACGAACAAACTCTCCGAAGAGCAGTTTAAAAAAGCATTTCAAGTGATTCAAAATACTGAGCTTCAACCTCCTTCCACTCGCTCGGTTTTGACCGTCGGGGAAGAGGCTTTAGCGAAGTCGATTTTGCGTTTGGGTGATGTCGATTTCTTTTCGGTGGTCGCGCGACGCCCGCGCATTGCCGATTTCAAGCCAGTTGTTGTTGAGATTGCGCTCGCTCGTTTCCTAAACCGTGGTGCGCAGGATGATCAAATTCAGCTCTTGCGTTTTGCGAACCGCGTGCCACTTCAGTTTGATAAATCGGCGTGCGCTATTACAAAAGCCGTCGAGTCAGTCAACTGGCGAGCATACGGTTTGAACCAATCCAAAGATTCGCTGCCGCAGGGCCCTTACGTTTTTGCGATCTCGGTGACGAGTCCATTTATTAAATTTAAGAATGCGGCCAAAGAAACGATCGATGGTTCAGAAGAACTTGTTGAGGAAATTCGTCGTGCATTGATGCAAGCTGGTCAAAAGCTCTCACGCCACATTCGTCGCGAATCTAAGGAAGCGGATCTCGAACGTAAAATTTCGCACATTGAACAGTTCGGTCCAATCTTGGTTGAATATTTAGTTCGCATCACCGGTGCGAAAGATTCGCGGAAGAAAAAAGCTGAAGAAGGCTTGCGTAAACTCCTCGGGCGCGATGCTCAAGCGGCGGAGAAAGATCTCTCGGAAGCTGAAGTGCGCCTGCAAGTTTTAAAGGAACGTCAAGCGAAGGCTGGGCTTATGTTCACCGGTTCGCGCTCTCACAGCGAGTTGGATGAGCCAGGCGAAGCGGGTGCAGCGGGCGAGATTGATCACGATGCGGCAGCGGATTTCGACGAAACCGTAGATTCGCGCAGCACGGGCAAAAATGCTCTCGGCACTGAAAAACATGCTCGCGGCACGGGCAAAGTCGGCGGCTCAACTCCTGCTGCGGCTTCACCAAAAGCAACACCAAAAGCAACAGTGAAGGTCGCGACCACCACCGTCAGCAAAGGCGCAACAGCGGGTGCAGCCAGAGGCGCCGCCGCCGCCGAAAAACCCGCAGCGCGTGGAACTGCAAAAGCAGTTGAACCCCTGAAGGCGACAACGGGCAAAGTGGCCGTAACGACGAAAATTCGCACGGCGAGTGAAAAAGCAGCCGCGAAGAAGTGAAAGCCTGAAGCGTACGTCAGATGTGAAGGTTTCAGGTGAAAGCTTGAGCTTTTTTTAAGCCCAATGCCTTTTACATCCATCCAAGTTTTGAGATATTTTAGGCAGGTTTTCGGCAAGTTTTTTGGAACAGTTTTTTGGCAGCATTTCGGCCAACTTTTTGGCACAGTTTTTTGGCACAGTTCAGTCGGTCGATTTTTCGGTCAAATGAGCATGATTCTCTAGAGGGAATTGACAAATGGATAAAATGATTCGCGTTCGCAAACTGACCAAAGATATTCCTAAAGAAGCACGAGCGCTTTGCGATCAAATGCTGAGCGAACTCGAGACGGCGCACCGGCCAGTTCTAGAGGCGGTCAAGTGCTCACTCGACAACTCCAACTACAATCCTAAAGTCGGCTACCTCACTCCAGGCGATAAACGAGTTCGCACGGAACTCAATGTTTCGAGCGTTCAAAAAATGGCGCGCGTGATCTTCATGCTGGAGCGCCTTTTGATGAAAGTTGAAACCGGCGCCGTTCATACCTATCGTGAGCATTACTACATCGCAAAGGGTGAGATTCGCTCCAACAAGCATTTAAAGCCGCTCGATTTTGGCGATCAGCCCGAGTGTGATGCGGTCATCGATTTTATCGGTGACATGCTTGAAGTTTACCGCGAGGAATTGAACTGTTTTGCCAATGATCGTGGGGGTCAAACTTACTCGCAACAGCTCGTGGTACGCGAGCTCTTGAACGACGGCACAACTGCAACTGTTGATCTTTCGACGCTTGGAACAACACCGTTTCAGCCGAAAAACCGTCCGCAGTCCTTGAAATTGAGTGCGAAGAAAAAAATAGATTTCTGTTTAGTCGTTGAATCGGAAGGTACCGCGGGAACGTTGGTCGCAAACGGCATGACCAAGCGTCATAACTGTATCGTCATGGGTGCGCAAGGTGTTCCGTCCAACGGAGTTCGTGGCTGGTGCAAACTAATTGAAGACAATTTGGGTGTTCCGATGTTCTTCTTTGGGGATCTCGATGCGTACACTTTGCAAAATATTTACCGCACGCTCAAAGCGGGTTCGGCATCTTCGCTGATTCGCAACTCCGACTTCTCGGCGCCACAAGTTCACTTCTTGGGCATTTTGCCTGAAGATGTCAAAAAATATGATTTGTTCACATACACCGTGAACGACCGCGATGCCAGCGAGAGCCGGTCATTAAAAAAAGCAAAAGATGCTTTGAACAATGATCCTTTCTTTCAAGACAAAAAGAACAAACGCCTTTCGAATATTTTGGAGTGGTTGTTAAAGAGTAAGATGCGCTGCGAGCAGCAGGCTCTTTTCTCGGTCGATCCACGCGATCCACAGATCATGGAAAAAATTTTGGTCGAGAAGATCAAAAAGGGCCAGTACATCTGATTATGAGAGAGTGTCATTGCTGATCGGAGTGTGCTTCAGTTGGGCGCGAGTGTATCCAGCGCCCAAACTTCGAAGCAGTTCCAAAGCGATAGCCGATTGAGAATCCCAGTACCGTTCGCGTCAAAGTCCCTGCGCTGAAATCGGAATGTCCCGATGCCGAAGAGAGCGCGCGTCCCCAAGTCGCACTGTCCTCATTGAAGGAGCGCGTGAATACGCTCGCGTTCCAGTGGTTAGTGATAAAATAAAGATAGCCGATCTCCGATTGCAGCGTAATTCCGATGCCAG
>JAYVND010000491.1:0-4214 GCA_043758635.1 Bdellovibrionales bacterium | reverse complement strand
GAAAGTTTTTAGCATCGAAATACTTAAGAATCGCTTTGCTTGCTTCTTTGGCGTTTTGGCTCTGACGAGCGAGTTGTTCAGCAAGAACTTTGACAGCTGGAGCCGTGTAGAGCGGATGGCGAGAATAAAAATCAAACTCCTCTTGCGACAGAGTTTGAGCGGGCGGTGCTGAGTTTGAGACTCCCGAGTACGCGATGCGCGCTTGGAAGTCGCGGTTGAATTCGAAAATAAAGCCAGGTTTTTTGACGATCGAGTGATTGATAGTTGCTTCATTGCCGGTGATGTCGACCGGGAAATCCAATGCAAAAATAAAATGGTGATAGCTCGGTTCAAGAAAAACTTGATAGGAAAGCGGCTTGAGCAAGCGCACTGGAATGCCTTGAACCGCAGCTTTGCGCTCGGGCAAAAAGCCAACGGTGTCTTTGCTCCAACTCAGTCCATTCGAGTTTGTGAGGATTGCACCTCTCCAGTAGATGGTTTCGGGCGAAACCCTCAGGCCGCCAGCACCGAAGTCCACGCGGAAGGCAAGTTCCTCGGAGTCGACCAAATGCGAAACAGAGCTGGGATCGAGTGAATCAGAAAAGGCGGTGCTCGGGGCATTTTGGCTTTGTGCTTTCCAAAAGCCAGTTGAAAAACGTGGGAAAACTAAGAAGAGAAAAATCCAGACGGGCAACGTCATCGCCAGCGTGCGCATCACGGGCCGGAACGAGCGCGCCGAGTTTCGGCGATCTTTTTTATGCAGGTGAAACATGAGTGTCGTGATTAACAGAACATCAAACGCCATGAAAACAGTTGAAAGCAAAGACTGCGAATTCAACAGATGCGTCATTAACAAAAAGAAACTAACAAACGTGATCATCATAGCATCGCGGTAACGATTGGTTTCGAGAAGTTTGAGGCTTGCAAGAAGTGCCAATAAAGCGCCGGCTGCCTCTTGACCAATGAGCGTACTGAAGCTTGCGAAAACGCCGATCGTAAAAACAATCGTGGCCGCACTGAGCAAATAACGAGGCGGACGCCGATAGCCACGCAAGAGAACAAGCAATTTCCAGGTGAGAGCCGTCGCACAGCAGGCCGTGATCCAGGGAGGTAAGAGCAGCGTGTGAGGAATTAAATTGAAGCCGACGATCAAGACCAGAAGCACTTGCAGCCCGCGGTCCCATGGCTCATCGCCAACCGCAGATTTGGCTTTGATCACATGTTTGCTCTCATATTCGACTGAGTTTCTAAAAATTCCCGTCATCCGTACCGCCCACCCTTCGATTCCACCGCAGGCGCATGCGGACTTTCAGTCGGGCCCGCTCCGACGGTCACACTGCTTCCCTGATTCAACCTCGTGTGATCTACAAACATCGCTAAGTGCTCAAGGCAGCGTTGTGCATGGAGGCTCCCGCTGTTGATTGCGAAACTTTGCTGTGGGGTTCGCAGCGCGAATTGAAGGCCACGACGGTGAGCTTCATCCACCCACTTCGCCAATTGCGAGAGGCGCTCTTCGGTGTTCAAGCCTTCAAGCAGAAACCAATCAAGTAAAATCGATGTAGCCGCGCCCTCATTGAACTCTTTGATCATCATCGGGCGGCCGCGAGCGAATGCTTTCCAGTCGACATGTCGCGGAGAATCGCCAGCATCAAATCGACGATGTCCGCTAAAGTCGTCGCCACCTCGAGTGACGTAAGCACCCCGGGCATCTTGTTCGCCAATATCTTGAAGTGGCAGCGCTCGCTCACCCTTCATCTCCGGATAAATTAAATATTTTGCATTGATATCAAACCAGCACCATGCATAGAAAAGCCCCAGCGGAAAAATGCTCGAGAGTTTTACTTCACTCAACGCATGTTCGCCACGTCCAGGCGACGAGTAAGCGGCTTTCAGTCGCAAGCTGTTTGAGGGAAGTAACGGAGCACGGTTGTCGTAACGGGAACGAAGTGTCAGGAAGCGAAGATTTGTTTCGAGATTGAAGTGGGCAGAGCGCCCCTTATTTTTGACCAAAGTGCCGACGACAACTTCACCGCCCGCAAAAGCTGCGCTGCACTCAACACTCTGAAGATGAATGTCTTTCAGATTGTTGTGAGTTTGAACCATCGCTACAAAAACAAGACTGAACATGAAGAACGCGAGCAAGTTTACCAAATTGTTTTGATAGGTCGCGCCTACCAAAAGCATCACACAGGCGCCGACCAAAAAGACCGCTCCAAACCTGGTGGGCAAAATGAATATCCGCTCGCGAGTGATTTTCATTAATCCACTCTCACGCTTGCGACAATTTCTTCGGCCAACCTCAAGCCAGTTTCTCCGCTGAGATCTTCAGCAGGGTTGAGACGATGGCACATCACGGGTATGGCGACAGACTGTACATCTTCAGGCAAAACGAGTTGGCGCTTTTGCAAAAAAGCCCAAGCTTGCGCGGCGTGCACCATGCACAAAGCTCCGCGCGGTGAGAGGCCGCGGCCGTTGCTCAGACGCTCGCGAGATTTCCCAACGAGATCTTGGATGTAACTGACGATCGACTCCGAGAGATGCACTTGGCGAACGGCGACCTGCATCTGCTGGAGATCAGCCGGCGTAAATACCGGCTTGAGCTGGTCGACGAGTTCGTGCCGGCTGTTGCCGAGAAGAATTTGTTTTTCAGCTTCGCGGCTTGGGTAGCCGAGCTCCAAACGCATTAAGAAACGATCGAGCTGGCTTTCGGGAAGGGAGAACGTGCCGATCTGCTGACGCGGGTTTTGCGTGGCAATCATGAAAAATGGCGACGGTAAAGTGTGCGTGACACCGTCGATCGAAATTTTTCGTTCTTCCATTGCTTGTAAGCATGCGCTTTGCGTTTTGGGAGTGGCGCGATTGAGCTCATCTGCTAAAACCATCTGCGCAAAGATTGGACCGCGGTGAAAAACAAACCCCTTGCGGTCGGGATCATAAATGGAGCTGCCAAGGATGTCGGCTGGCAGCAAGTCGTTGGTGAATTGAATCCGCGAAGTCTCAAGATTCATCAGTCGCGAGAGCGTTTTCACGAGGGTCGTTTTTCCGACGCCAGGAATATCTTCGATCAACAGGTGGCCGTCCGCGAGCAGGCAGGCCAGCGTGAGCGCGATCTCACGATCTTTATCCAAAATAACTTTGGAGGCCTCTAAACGGAATTGGTCGATGAGTACATGAAGATGCGAAACTTGTTGTGAATTACGTGCTGCCGTCATGCCATACTCATCGGCTGAAACTGATCAAAAACAAACGTTTAAGCGCATTTTCGTTTGATTATTTAGTTCTTCGAATCAGGCCTCGACCGGTCATTGTTTCTCAGGCCGAGACGTTTCGCACTTGCATCTATTCGATTTAGAAACGAAACAAGCGCCATCGCCCGAGACGAAAGTGAAGGCAGATAAATGAACTCTTCCGGCGTGTGCATCTGCCCACCGATCGCACCTAGACCATCGAGTACAATCACATCGCGCGCTGAAATATAATTCACATCGCCAGCACCGCCTGCTTTGACGGCAACAATGGAACGACCTTCTAGTTCTTTCACTGTTTTTAGATAAGATTTAAGAAGCGAGCGTGATGCCATCGTCGCTGCAAATGGTGGACAGTCATCGGCGATCGTATAGGTTGTCTGAGTTGTCGCACCAGTGATGGTCGAGCGCACGGCAGGCCTCAACAGTATCGATTCGATTTGTTTGTGGAGCTTGTCACGCGACGGAAAGCTCGAAAATCGAGCATCCAATTTAATTTCGACTTCGCCGCACACGATATTGAAGCGGTCGCGACCACCGGTGATTTGGCCTACGTTGACACTCAAGCCATTTCTCACATCGGTGAGTTTGGAGAGCTTGGCGATCTTAAGAGCGGCATCGTGAGCGGCATTGAGCTCTTCGCCTTTGCAGCGGCCCGCATGTGCCTCAAGGCCTTTTATTTTAACTTGATACCAGCGATTTCCACGACGCGATTCAATGATCGAACCATGATCGACGGCGGGTTCAAAGCCGAGAACGATCACGGAGTCGTCAGCGAAACGTGCGAGTAATTCCTGGAAGCCAGGCGAGCCGGCCTCTTCATTTGGTGAGCTGACAAAGCGCAAAGACATTTTCGAGCGCGCGGATTTTCCACCCGCGACTTTTAGATCCGCAAGATATTTTTTTAAACCTTGCAGGGCGACGGTTACGCCGCCTTTATTATCAATGACTCCTGGACCACGCGCGTGAATTTGATCCGGCAGCACGCGG
>JAYVND010000490.1:0-4214 GCA_043758635.1 Bdellovibrionales bacterium | reverse complement strand
GGAAATTGACCCGCTTCCCAATTCACGAGTTTGGGCAACACCAACGTACCGTCAGAAACTTTCGGATAAAGACTTTCCGGAGGAGCTGACTCGTTTTTGACCCAATCGATAAGTTTTACGAAAAGAGCGCGCGAAAGTGGAAAATAATTATTGGCGACTCCTTGCCATTTGCAGACGCCTTGCTCGCCATTCGGATAATGGGAGTTTCCCGCGAATAAATAGGCGCGGACATTTTTTGGTAAAATTGCATCTGACTTTCCGTCTGGAGTTGTCGTGAAGCTTGAATGCCGATACTGCCAGTATTCTGTCGAGGTGACCGTATCCATAATTTTTGGACAGGTCCGTGATTTGGTGCACTCGTGCAGAATGCCGTCGATCCGACCACTGAATGGATCTTTTTCGTCTTCATAACTAAACGGAAAAGCTGTTTCAGGATAATAAATGCTCTCGTGTTTAAGATCACCACCGCGAATTGGCTGCGAGAAACGATAATTCAGAAATGGAATTCCAGACCCGACGTGAATTTCCATACCGTCGAAAACCTTCGCTCGCGAAACGGTATCACGCTTGTTCATACCGAGCCTGAGAAATTCCAGTGAAACGCGGCCAGTTTGAGATGCGCCAAATGAGATCGCACGATCGACCTGATGCCAGATCGGATTTGGAGTGTTGAGAAAGTCTGATTTCGATTCTTTTAAAAAAGAGATCCAGTCGCGCACGGCTGCAAGGCCAAGACCCATCACTGGCGGATCTTGTGCGGGATGCGAAAATTGATAAATCATCCCGGGTTCAAACTTTCGCCCGATGAGCTCAATTTCACTGCCGGCCGAATCCGAAAACTGCCAATCCAAAATTTCAGATGGGGCTGCTGCGCGCGTCTCGCGCCAATAGAGGTGCGAGTTCTTTTTATCCAACTGTGCGACCGGATATTCTAGTGCGCAGTGCTGGTACGGTTGGTCCTGATTTGCCCATAGGTCGTTGACCGTCCCCGTCGCCGAGCATTCTTCCCAAGTCGTGCCGGAGATTGCCGAACCGTCCTTATTTTTGGCGATTGGCAACTGTATTTTCAGGCAGTCACTCACGCAGGTCCCTGGATTTTGTGACTTCACGTCGCCTAAGAAACCGGTCCAAGTCAGGATCAAACCTTTCTTCATCAGGAATCCATCGCCCGCATCAAGTGCCGTCGTAGGATTATTGCTCCACGGTTTTGAAAGTTTGCTATATTGGCCGATTAAATATTTGTTCCCACGGTTTCCAAATTCGTAGATGAGCGTTCTCTTTTTTGATTTGATCGGTTTTAGCAGATAGAAGTCCGCGCAGTATTCGACTTTTCCGCTCTTGTTTTTCGGGGCAAAGTCGATGTCGACGATACGTGAATTCGCGTCGGCAAGCGGATCAATCTCGCCGCAATAGGTTCCCGCTAATTTTTCATATGCGCCAACATTTCCGAACTCGCGTCCCTCAAAAGTCGGCGACTCAACTTTTTCAATTCTGACCGTTCTCACCGCCGCCTGAGCATTGGACGGCAGGCAAAAAATCAAGACGAGTGCGTATAAATAAATCAAGCGCTTAAATAGCACCAAACCTCAGCTCCTTCAATTCCGTGCCTCTAGGCAGCACCCTGGCGCGAGGTTCTCATACGGTCTAAAAAATCACAACTTTGTAGTCACTCCGTTTACACAATTTTTCGACCATCGATTCGGCTTGGCAAATCACGCCAACGTAAAACTTCATCGTCGGGTCACGAACACAAGTGATTTCAGTCAGGAGTATAAACTAATTCGCTCTTTATTACGCTCGTGGTGGATTACAAATCGTGTTAAACTTATACAAAAAGTAGAGGGCCCGGATGATTTATATTGTTCCATGTTACGCGAGCTGTTTTGGGTTCATATTTGTCTTTCTGAGCGTACTTGTCATCCGCAGGCGCCGTCGTTCAAAGTTAGCAATCGGGATCAACGGAAATCCTGAACTCGAGCGGGCTGTGCGCGTGCACGGCAACTTTGGAGAATATGTCCCGCTGGTGGTGATTCTGCTCGCTTTTCTGGAGACGACGAATTTTCCTCATTGGGCGCTTCATATTCTTTGTATAACCGTGCTCGTTGGACGCTGCAGTCATGCCTACGGCGTTCTACAAATCTCGGAAAATTTTTTCTGGCGGGTGTTTGGCGTTGCGTGCACTTTAACAACGATAGTCATCGCATCGATATTCAATTTGCTCTACCGACTTTGAACTTCACCGAACGATCAGCGCTTATTGGCGAATTTTTAATTTTCGAAAAGTAAGCGTTTCGCTTCGCCTTTATTTTAAGCGCCTATAGTGGCAATTCTGCGAAAGACACGGTCACCAGGGCAGCTCAGTTGCGTCCCAATTTAAAAATAGTCCCGTTCCCATTTTGGATCCAAGCTCGATTGTTGACAGGATATTTCCTGCCGTTTCGGCAGGCTGCCACACGCGGTGCCGAACGTTTGGAAGAAAAGGGCGAGAAAGATCTGTCTCAGTTGTTCCCGGATGAATCGCCATAACTGAGCATTGCTTTAATCCAGTGCGAGGAAATTCAATCGCGATTGTCTTAACAAACATATTCAACGCAGCCTTCGAGGCACGGTAACTGTACCAGCCTCCGATAATATTGTCTTGAATGCTCCCGACTTTAGCTGAGAGCGCGACAAATGCAGAGGGCCGCTTACGCTGAATTGCTGGTTTCAAAAACTTTGCGAGCATCGGTGTGACAAAAGTATTGAGAGCAAAAGTACGCTGTAACTGAAAAATGTTGACTTCACTGAGTGAACGCTCCGGAGACCACTCGCTCGTGTGAAGTATGCCAGCTGTGTTGACGACCAAGTCTATCGAACCTCGCATCGTGATCTTTTTGCTCCAGGCCTCAATTTCGTCTGCCTCAAGCAAATTCACCTGATCAACCTGCAATCTTTCGTTGCCAGATAATTTAAATAAACTGTCGGCGCGATCGCGGTTATGAAACGTCGCCGAGATTTGGCAGTTTGAGTTCTGTTCAAGCAGGGCTTCGACAAGAGCGCAGCCAATCCCATGCCCAGCCCCAACGATCACAGCGTGTTGAATCTCTCTTACAATCAATGATGCGAAATCCTGCTCTATCATGCTTTCGTCCTATTATTTCGAAATTACCTTCAATCGCCACTCATGACAAGATGGCGAAAGCTACAGATGCTGGGTAGATTCTTTTCGAAAATAAGTACAGTTTATATTTTTTGAGATTCGGATCGGAAGTTTGTGCGAAGTGTAAAAATATGCAGATCAGATCTTTTTAGTCGAAGCATGAGCACGCTATTTTTGTTTACTTATTCTGGCCGTGTTCTCGCGAAAACTGGTCTCGGCCTCATTCGCCGTTGTTGCGAGATTAGAAAGTGAAAACTTGTAAAGCATGCGGTCGAGATTTGCGCTATTCAAATCAGTTGGGAAAGTTTGCTGAACGGATTGAACGGCCGGTCCGGAGCCACCTGAATTCTGCAAAGTCGGTTCGAGATTCAAGACTCGCATTGCGTTTGTCTTGCTATCCTCGAGGAGAGGAATCGTCACGCTTTGAGCACCGCTTGTCACACGTAGGCTGCGCAGTTTATCGACGTACTCGTGGACGATGGGTCGAAGCTTTTCATCGCCCGCATTCCTCGATCTGTTGAGCTGTGTGGCGAGTGCTGCAAGTTCTTGTTGCCGAGTCCCGACAGCAGCATTCAACGACTGCTGAAACTCGGGAGTCTGCGGAAAATTTTCTCTCACTCGAGCGTCCATCAAGCTTTTTGTGAACTGAGAGCGCGAAGTCGAGTCGAGAAGATGACCGGCGATTCCAAAAAAGAAAGGATCAACTCCGCCCTTGCCCTCCCCAAGAGATGGAGTCAGCCTCGACGGTGCGTGGTGATCTTGCGATTCATCTGGCCTCCAGGCAGCGGATGCCGGCGCCGTTCTGAAATCTCGTCCTCGAAGGCCCCATAAAATTGCATCTTCATATTCAGTTTGTGAATACTGGTGACCCTTGAGCCAACTATTGACGTCCTTGAGTGCCTCAGCCGTGATCACTGGTGGATCGGCGACCACCCGTCTCAACTCGACATTCGAAAATGATGTTCCGGCAGCTTTCATTTCCTGTATCTCACGTATGACGTGAAAGTCTTCCATGTTGACGTCCTGAAAACCCATTCCATCCGCCGCTCTCTTCAACTCGGGATCGCCAAAAAAA
>JAYVND010000489.1:0-4222 GCA_043758635.1 Bdellovibrionales bacterium | reverse complement strand
GCGATCGTCTGGTTGAATATTTCGCTGACTATCGCGATGAGCGTGGTTCACGTCCGGCACTTCGACCCGATCTTTTGTGAACTCAAGGAAGATCAAGATTCCCACTCCGCAAACGATTGCCATATCCGCAATATTAAATGCGGGCCAGTGATAAATTTTTGGAGGAAAGCTCTTCGCGTCGAGAGTGAGATAAAAATCTAAGAAATCGACCACGTATCGGAACCGCAGGCGATCGATGTAGTTGCCAATCGCTCCGCCAAACACCATAGAAAGTGAAACGATCGTCCAGCGATCGCGCTCGGCGACATTGCGCAAAATAGCGAGAATAATTAGCAAAGCGATGGGTGGCATCGAGAGGAAAAACATCTCGCGAGCCATCGGCGGAAGCTCTGCAAGAAAGCCGAAGGCGGCACCTTCGTTGCGAACATAAGTGAGATTAAAGAAATTGCGCACAATCTCAACCGACTCATGAAGCGAGAAGTGGGTGTGAATGTACATTTTCACGACTTGATCCAAAGTGATGATCGCGCCGCTGATCGTTGCCAAAAGAAGATACTTCAGTCTCATTCGAGCCTCTGAACAAATCGGGGTTTCGAGAGGATAGCCTCCCATTTTAGAGAGCTCTTGGGAAACAATAAAATTTTAAACTGGTGATCGAAGCCGATAGCCGGACAATCGATCACTCGTGAGAGATGCAAACTCAGTTCGAAAAAAGACCTTTGAGCTGTTTGTGGCCTAGAGCAACCAGCATATTGATGGTCTCGGCATTGCTCGAGAGATTGAGTTGAATTTTGACTTCATGAATCATCTGTTGCGTTCGCTCGTTAAGAACGAGAGCCGAAGTTGCGGAGTGATGGCCAGCCCCAGAGTGATTGCCAGATTGCTGGGGCGAAGTTGGTTGAGTGCCAGCGGGTGACGCCGCTGTCGCCTGGGTCGTGTGTGAGAACGTCTGCGGGTTAGCGATGTGGCCCTGAAAATGGAGAGGGGGACTCGCGTGCGTTGCCATTGTCTGCGTCATTGTGGGTTGCGCGGGCGTAGACGGATTTTCAACACCGAAGCTGGGTGTTTGCCCCGGTGTTTGCCAGGGTGTTTGCATGGGCGCAGTTGAAGCGGTGCTCAGCGAATTCAGCGACGAAGAAGCAGGCACAGAAAGCGGAGCTTGGGCTTGTGGCGAGTGATGAGCGGAAAATCCAGACAAATGATTGGCAGCAGACGAGTGCGACGACGCAAGTTGAGGTGAAACCGAAGCTCCTGCAAACGTGTTATAGGCAGGCGATCCCGCAGACGAAACTGTCGCAGCCGATGGAGCCGAATACGCGTGAGGGCTCGTGTGGAAGTTCGATTTCGGTTTTTCGAACTGCTTCAATCCTTCAGCGAGATTTTTTAAATCCGAAATGAAATTTTGCGAGCTGACCGGAGCATCGACTTCCATGCTGGAATTGCCATAGCGCTGCGCACGCATGAAGAGTCCAACCAAGGCGTCAGGTGTCGTAGCCAATTTCTTGACCGACTCGGGTTGCGCTTGCAGCCAGTTGAAGGCTGACGTGAGAATCTCACGTGTGTAGGCCTGCGGAGGCAGAGTAGGACCATTTGCCATAGGCGGTCGACCGTACTGACCACCCCACTGAGCGGCAAGAGAAAATCAGGTGTGCTCAAGAATTGAGCGAAGAAACCGAAGCTGAAATCTTCGCAAAGAAATTGAAAAAATGATTGAGCCTGAAAATTGCGGGCCTTTTGAGCATTGCGACGCCAAAATAAATGCTGCAAGCGGTCACCTGGTGGCGAGCCGTGTTAACATGGAACAGAATCGAATCAAATACTTGAGTCTCAGGCGACAGGCTCAAGTCTCCGTCTCACTTCGAAATCTATCGCGCTTGATTATTTCACTTCGAAATCTAATGCGCTTGATTATTTCATTTCGAAATAATCGCGCGCCACAATCCCGTACTTTTCGATTTTGCGTAGAAGGGTTTTCTTTGGGATGTTCGCGTGGAGTGCCGTTTGGTTGATGCGGCCTTTGAATGTCTTCAGTGCCTTGATAATAAACTCGCGTTCGAAAGCCTCTTTATGTTTGTTAAAATCAAGCGAGTCGCCGTTGATAGAAACCATCTCAAGCGGCTCCGCGCTTTCAACACTATCTTCATCGCCATCTTCACCGAGGGCTGAAGCCGACATTTCGCTGACCTCAGCATCTACGTTCAAATCATCTGCTAATGCGGAGCGATGACTCACAGGGCTCACACTCATTGGAATTTCTAAGACCGGTTCTGGTGTGGGCTTTAAATCGTCTGCATTTACAATGTTTGTGCCAGTTGCTGCGAGAACGGATTCCGGCATTGAAGCCACGTTCAACGTGTTGCTGCTTTCTAGAATAAAAGCATGTTCAATCACGTTCTCGAGCTCGCGAATATTTCCCGGCCATGCGTACTTCTTCATCACGTTCATCGCGTCGGGCGACATCCCGACGATACGGCGGCCGTGGAGAGTGTTGAATTTTTTAATGAAGTTCGTGACCAAAGTGTCGATATCGTTTTTGCGTTCAGCTAAGGCTGGCAAAAAGATCGGCACCACGTTCAGGCGATAGAATAAATCCTCACGGAACTTATTTTCTTCGATCATCTTCTCGAGATTACGATTGGTCGCCGCGATCACGCGCACATTTGCTTCGATCTCGCGGTTGCCGCCAACGGGAGTGAACACACGCTCTTGCAGTACGCGAAGAAGTTTCACCTGCATTGTCACGGGCATCTCACCCATTTCATCTAAGAAAAGAGTTCCACCTTCAGCAAATTGAAATTTGCCGATCTTGCGTTCGTGCGCACCAGTGAAAGAACCTTTTTCGTGACCGTAGAGTTCGCTCTCAAACAAATTTTCGGGAATCGCCGAGCAATTGATAGCAACAAATTTTTCGTCCTTGCGAAGCGAGTTCGAATGAATCGCGCGCGCGACCAGTTCCTTACCCGTTCCTGAAGCACCGCGGATCAACACTGGCGTGTCGACTTTTGAAAGACGATAGATAATGTTAAAAACCTTCTGCATCTCGGCCGTATTGCCGATAATTTTGCGCCCGGCCTCCATCAAGATGGGAGCGGAAGCTGCGATTGATGAGATCATGGCCTGCGCATGCAGAGCACGCTCGATGAGGCGCAAAAGCTCTTCTGTTTTCACTGGTTTTGAAAGGTAGTTGTAGGCACCATCTTTGACGGCGCACACGGCGTCATCGATCGAAGCAAACGCTGTCATCATGATCACAACCGTCGACGGATCTTGCTCTTTGATCAGCTTCAGAGCTTCGAGACCATTCAAGCGCGGCATATCGATGTCGAGGAGAACCACATCGTAGTGTTGGGCGCGAGTCTTTTCGACTGCGTTCAACCCATCGAAGGCTTCGTCAAATTCGTAATTGCCTTTTTGAGCCAATGCATGAATCAGCGTCTCCCGAACCGAGAAGCGAAGCCCCTGATCATCATCAACTATAAGAATTCGAATCATAAACTCATTTCCTTCGTCTGTTACGTTCTTATCTGCTCCGCGCCAGTCGTGCCTTCATCTGCCTTGCGGATGAGAGCGGTCTCCGCGAATGCGACCTCTCAACCGCGTTTTCATCTGCTTCGCAGATGAGGTCGGTCGCAGCAAATGCTCCCTCTCAACTGCGTTTTCAGCGGCCTGCGGATTAAGACTGTTGCATCGGGAGCCGTACGGTAAAGGTTGATCCTTCGCCCGGTCGACTGTCGACCAAAATTTGTCCTTTATGAAGCTCGGTAAAATATTTAGCAAGATAGAGGCCAAGTCCCGAGCCTTTGACTTTGGAGCTCTTTGCATCTTTGGACCGATAGAACTTCATGAAAACATGAGGCATTTCATCTTCGGGGATGCCGGCACCTTGGTCGGCCACTTGAATCACGACTTCGCCGCTTTGTTCCTCGGTTGTAACAAGGATACGAGATTTTTCAGGGCTGTACTTAATTGCATTTTCCATTAGGTTCGAAAGAACCTGTCGAATCAAGTCCACATCCATCTTCACAGAAAAGAGTGTTTCTAGCTCGGCAGTGATCTCGATTCCCTTGGCAAGCGCCATGTAGTCATACTTTTTGATCACTTCGAGTACGAGTGAGTTCGGATCTTTGCTTTGAATATGGAGCTTCAGCTCTTTGCTTTCGATGCGACCTAAATCAAGAATCGAACTGACAAATGCGAGGAGCTCGTCGCTCGACCGTGCAAG